>JAHEOE010000046.1 GCA_018609785.1 Minisyncoccota bacterium
CAGTCGCCCATCGGACGCACACCACGCTCCAACCCCGCCACCTATACGGGCGTGTTTACGCATATTCGCGAGCTCTTTTCGCAAACCCAAGAGGCCAAAGCGCGAGGCTATAAACCGGGACGCTTCAGCTTTAATGTGCAGGGAGGACGGTGTGAGACCTGCAAGGGAGACGGTGTTCTCAAGATTGAGATGAATTTCCTTCCGGACGTCTATGTCGACTGTCAGGAATGCCAAGGGAAGCGGTACAACAAAGAAGCTTTAGAAATTACCTACAACAAAAAAACAATTGCGGACGTCCTTGCCATGGAGGTAGACACCGCGCTTGAGTTTTTCAAAAACATCCCTGCCATCAAAGACAAATTGGCTACGCTCTCGGAAGTCGGCCTCGGCTACATCAAACTCGGTCAGCCCGCCACCGAACTCTCGGGCGGAGAAGCTCAGCGCATTAAGTTGGCGACCGAGCTTTCCAAACGGGCCACCGGCAAAACGTTCTACATTCTGGACGAGCCCACGACCGGTCTTCATTTCGAAGACGTCAACAATCTCCTCTCGATTCTTCACAGACTGGTTGACAAGGGCAACACGGTCATGGTAATCGAGCATCATTTGGACGTCATCAAAAACGCCGATCATATTCTTGATCTCGGTCCCGACGGGGGCACGCACGGCGGGGACCTTATCGCCATCGGCACCCCGCACGAGGTGGCCGAAGTGGAGGAGAGTTACACCGGCAAGTTCTTGAAGGAGGTGTTGGAATAAAAAAGACCCTCCTCGCATGAAGAGGAGGGTCAGTAGTGGCTATTCTATAAGTTCTATTTTAGCGAAATAATCGTAAGGTACTGCCTTATAAAACATTTTGGCAAGAACATTACCCTGTTCATCAATCAATTGAGATTGGTGATTGTGTCCTTGTACCTCTTGTTTAGACCAATCTTCAGGTAAGGTTACGTACTGAAAGTAAGGGTCATTATCCACTTGGGCGTGGAATATAACTCCATACTGTTCAAGGCGTTCTTTGTCCTCTGAGGAGGGGGTGGGAAGGGTGAATGGATTTCCAATAAATTCTTGATTTTTCCTCCTTTCGTAGATTTCAATGTCTATACCTCCCCCTTCCTGGAGAGCTATTTCCAACAGGTTTCGTTTTTCTGGAGAAAATGTATTGTCGTGCTTATCAGACTGTGTCATGCATAACCTCTTTGTAAAAGGTGTACGTGCAAATTTTATGTATAAACAACACCAATGTCAATACTTTAAAGTACGTAGTATAATACTTGGAGTGAATAAATATTATGTCAAAAACAGCATTCTCTAGAAATGTTTACAGAATTGTCCAAAATATTCCCGCAGGAGAAATGCTGACCTACAAGCAAGTCGCCGAGCGCGCGGACAATCCGAGGGCGGCGCAAGCGGTGGGGCAGTTGATGAAGACCAACACGCGTGCGGATGTGCCGTGTCATCGCGTAGTGAAATCGGATGGCACGCTCGGCGGGTATAACCACGAGCAAGGCACACAAGAAAAGGAGCGACGGTTGCGGGAAGAGCGTGACCGGAGTTAAAAAACGGTACCGAGTTTGTACCCGGTACCTGACGCTATGAAAAACCAATTACATGGCTTCTATTGAATCAATGTAAGTTAAGACTTGCTGGGGAGTGGTGAACACTGTGTTGGTAGCGCGTGAGACATAATACGAGGTATCATGAGTAATGAATGTATCATCTCTGTTCCCTAAGATACGCATATGTAACCGTCTCGATCGTTCTTTAAATTCAAACAACGGGAAGCGAGACGGCGTATAATATTTTCGGGCCTCTTCCACAATCTCTTTTCCGGCTTGTTTTTCCAGCTCGGGCAACATTAAAGAGTCAATGTCTCTTTTAAGTTGACGTATTTGTGTGTCAACTTCTGTAGCCATATCCATGACGAACCTCCTTGTGAATGAGCAATGTAGTCAACTTATACCGTACTACGCGTATGGTGTCAATACATGAAGAGACGTACTAACCTTGGCTGTCAGGTGTTAGCTTGGTTGGTTCTCCATTATAGTAGGCATCCACGTTATATATCCTTATTGTAGACTGCGAACATTTGAGGAATTCATACTACACGTGCTAAAGTTATGATATAACGAAACATAATTCTATGACGGAAACGGAAAAAGCTCTCATTGAGCGTCTGGGGTTGACGCGTCTTACCGAAGAAGAGCAAAAGCAGATTGTAAATCAGATCACCGAAGTTTTGAACGGTCGGGTTGTTAAGCATATTTACGAGCAATTAGACTCGGAAACAAAGGGGCGTTTAGATCAATCCATAGAGAACCAAAATGAGGAAGAGGTGATGAAAATTCTGCGAGGGACCGTGGATAATTTCGATAAAGTCGTAACTGAAGAACTTAATATGTTGCTTAAGGAAGTGGAGCGAGATGTGGAGTATTATAAAGAGCAAGCTCGGCAAGAAATTTCTCAAACATAATCCACTTATATATGGGAATTGAAAACGAGTCGTTTAATAAGCAATCGACGGCAGAATCCGAACAAGATACTCCTCAAACCGAGCGAGAAGAGAGTCAAATATCGGAAACCGAACAAGAACAACTTGATGTTGAAGGAGGGGGGTCATTGGACGGTAAGACCGAAAATAACGCAGAAGAAAAAAGAACATTTAATACCGTCGAAATCGACAATCTAAAAGCGGAAATCCAAGAAAATCGCCAATCTCAACGAAATTTAGAGAAGGGGGGACTTGGAGATACGAAGACTGTCGAAGAATTGAACAAAGAGATCGAAGACCAAACCGAAGAGTATGTTGAAGAAAAGGCCGGTTCAGAGGTTTCCAAGGGGGCACTTGATAAAATGAAACGTCGAGTGGCGCGATTTGCGGGATCTGCGTTTCTTGCGAGTCTGAGTATATTGGGATCCGCTCAACCTACGGAAATGAGGTCTCAAGAATCAGATTCGCAACGAAGAGAAACCATCGAACATCAAGAACATTCTCAAGAAGATGAAGACGTAGAAGAAGAGGAAGATCCGGAATCTGAGAATGTTCAGTATGATGTTGATGATCTGTTAGAGAACAGAAACGTGATTAATATCGATGGTGAAAAAGTGTATGAAGATGGAACGTGGGAAACTCCCGGTGTAGGTGTTGAAGTAACATCGGAAGGTTCATGTGTTTTGACAGTAAAGCATGTGGTAGAAGATGATGAAGGAAAAGACTATAGCGTTGATCTGCAGTTTTACGACAGTTCGGAACCGGATGAGGAAATTGCCGAAGATCATGTCATTATTCGCATGCCGGATCGAGATCAAGCGGTGGTGGTTCCCGATGATCCGCAGTCTATCAGTGCGTGTGTGGATTATTTTGAAAAACGTGGAGAAAATGTACCGGAGGATGCCAAAGCATTTTATGAGGAATATAAAGAGCAAAAATTGAGGCATATCAGTACCCGTAATCGAGAAGACGCCGGTTCCGGGAAAGATCAAGAAAATTTTCACGAAGAGCCGTATATGTTTGAAGGCAAGTTATCTAGATTACGTGCTAATGCTGTAATTCCGGAGGATCTTATACAACAAGCAGATATCAACGTAGACGCAGCGGTGTTAATGTTAAGTGGGGAAAAGACTATAGAGGGGTCTTCCGGGTCTCCCATTGTCAATCAGGACGGTGAAATTGTCGCTTCTCATAAGGGGAAAGTGGTGAAACAGCATTTCGAAGACAAATTACAAGAATTACAACAACAACCTGAAGAAGAACAAAACGAAGAGATGATAACGGCTATTCAAGAGGCGATAGATCATATTGAGAACGGCGGGTCGGTAAGTATTCTTATGCCGGTTGTGGAACAGAGTGTAAATTATTCGTTGGAACAGTTGGAAGAGATTTCAGAACGTACGGAATAATCGACATTATTTGTTTAAGTTGTTGGGTGTTGACACAAAACAGTATATATGTTAATATTTCTTGGCATCTTCTAAATAAAGATTTTTCAAAAGGAGGTTGAGATGCAATATATTCCGGTTCAGAATGAACCTTCAAAAGTAGAAATCCAGAAAGCGCTATTTTATGGAGAAAATCCTTTAGAATTCACCACGCAATCTGGAGAAACTATCTTTGCTCATATCTTAAAAGTAGCCCGGGAAGACGGGTCACTAGAATCGTGGATCATTGAGGGAAGTCTGAAAAAAGAGTCCGATCCGGAACAAAAACGGTCTTTTTCCGGTTGGTTTCATACCAGGAAAAGAAAAGGAACATTCAAACTTTCATAATTCCGTATAATTTTCACAAGAGAGTAATACAAATGTTACTCTCTTTTTTTCTTTTAATGAGTTGATATAACATTTACGCGTGCCTATAATTTTTATCCGAACATGCCGCACGTGGAGCATTTGGTGTGTTTGGAGCGAAAATAGACTGGTTTTGGTTGATTTGGGAATTAAATCATAAGAGCGTATATTGGAGAAGTTCAAAGTTATTAATTGGATATTTGGTTCTAAGGTTCTTCGGTTGAATTCCTATGTGAAGGGTGTTATACAACATAAAGACTTAGTTTGTTCTTCCTCTTTCATATAATTGATTTACTTCGTTATCAGTTAATGCGCGATTATAAATACGTACATCATCTATTTCTCCTTCAAAGTGTTCGAATGGAGAATAGTATGGCCATCCTCTTCGAGCCGATCCTATATAAAGATCTTGGTTCTTGTCCAAAAGTGGTCCCGAATATGTTTTCTGTCCTTTGAGGGAACCGTTTACATATCCTTTCTTCGTTTGAGAAGAATTTATGGTAGTAACAATATGATGCCATTTATCTATGGTATAAGTTGAGTAGTCAAAGGACCATCCGTTCACGATAGACTTCATTAACCCAATAGAGCATTACGGACTCATCCGCTTGGGACCGCGGAAGAGATACGTAGCTTCCCGAATGCTCTCGAGACCCAGCATCTGTTTAATGATTCGGCTCGGGCCGATGCCCATGCCGCCGTGGGGCGGACAGCCATATCTGAAGAAGTCGATGTAATAGTCCACAGATGCTTTGTCGATCCCTTTTTCTTCCGCCTGCTTTTCAAGAATTTCCGGGCGGTGCTCACGTTGGGCAAGAGTGGTGATCTCCAAACCGCGATACAACAGGTCCGCGCTTTTGGTGATGCCGTTATCTTCTTCTCGACGCATATGATAAAACGGTCGCACGCCCGTGCTGTAATCGGTCAAGAAGACGAATTCATGGCCGTATTGCTCGCGTGTGTATTCTCCGAGAGCGCGTTCTTCTTCCGGACTGACGTCAATCGGGGATTTGCTTGGAATATTGCGTCCGGACAGAATCTCTTTGGCTTCTTTCATTGTCAGACGAGGGAACGGAATTTCGGGTACAACCACTTCGGTGCCATACATCTCGGAAATACGATTTCCGAGCGTGTCTCGCACGTGTGTGAATACATAGTGGAGCATGCGTTCCTCCCACGTAATGAGGTCGGAAAGATCGGAAATGAATGACATTTCTACGTCAAACCCGGTAAATTCCGTGGCATGGCGAGGGGTGAAGGATTTTTCCGCGCGGAACACGGCGCCGACTTCAAAGACTTTTTCAAATCCCGCAGCCATAGCCATCTGTTTGTAGAACTGCGGAGATTGGCTGAGGTACGCGTTTTCGTCAAAATAATTCACCTCGAAATACTCGGACCCGCCTTCGCTGGGAGAGCTCATAATTTTGGGAGAATGAATCTCTAAAAAGTTATCTTGGCGACAGAATTCCTCAAATGCTTTTTCCACTTCGGTCCAGACTTCAAAAATAAAGCGATTTTCGGGTTTGCGGAGATCCACCCATCGATAATCCAGCCGTTTGGAGATGTGTGGCGTTTGGTCCTCTTCCTTTTCCACTACGGGAATGGGTAAATCCGCGGCTTCCGAGAGGACGGTGATTGCATTGATTTTTACCTCGCGTCCGCCCGGCGCCTGGTCCGATTCCTGAGCTGTCCCTGTTACTTCAATGACGGATTCGGTGGAAAGATTTTGAACCTGTTTCAAGACTGAGGCGTTGTCATTTTGGGTAATGACCAATTGGACGTTATCGGTGACATCTCGAAGGACAACAAAGGCGATTTTACCTTGGTCGCGAATGGTTTCCGCCCAGCCTTTGAGGGTTATCTGTTTACCGATGTGTTCTGATACGTCGCGCGTATAAACCCGTTCCGTTGCCATACAGAAAATTGTTAGCTCTGTTCTTATGATGCGGCATGTGAAGGGTTTTGTAAAGATGCAACCTGTGCTATCCTGTCCCAAGTAAATGACGAGAATGTGTATGTCCGATTTTCAAACCTATCTCCAAAAAACGGCACAATCTATAGAAGACGCCCGAGAAGAGCTTAACGGGCGTGAACGAACGGGACCGTCCGTCTCCTGGAGCGAGTATCCGATTACGGCGATTCAGACCGAAGTGCGTCAAGCAATCATGAGCGTGTTTGATCTGACGCCCGATCAGTTGCCGGACTTGGAGATTGAGATTCCGCCCGAGCATATACAGGCGGATTTTGCTGTGGCGATGTTTCCGTTGGCTTCTGTCTTACGAGATTCTCCGCAGAATATTGCAGAGAATGTGGTCTCATATGTCTATCACTCGAATGAATTTCAGTACTTAGCCTCCGCCGAAGCGATTCAAGGATATTTTAACATCTATCTGAATACGTTGCGTACCTATCAGCATGTGCTTAGGCAGGTGTTGATGCTCGGAGAAAATTACGGTGTTCATCCGCAGTTTGAAGAGCAACGCATCTTTTTGGAATATTCCGCGCCCAATATCGCCAAGCCCATGAGTATCGGGCACTTACGGTCCACGATTTTGGGAGAAGTGCTCGGACGACTCTACGAACGCGGCGGCGCGCGTGTTATTCGGGACAACCATCTCGGAGATTGGGGAACGCAATTCGGGAGTCTGTTGTACGTATATCAAGAGTCCGATCTTGATCTTGAAAAAAGTGAGGATCCGATCGAGGAACTCAAAAATCTGTATGTCTCGTTTACCGAGCGCGCGAAAGAAGACCCGGAGCTTAAAGAAAGGGCACGCAAGATGTTTAAACACTTGGAAGAAGGAGACTCCGAGCTTATTGCCATGTGGCAGAAGATTCGTCAGTTAAGTATTGATAGTTTTGAGCGTGTTTATGAAGATTTGGACGTGAATTTTGATTTGGTGGTGGGCGAGAGCTATTATCTGCCGCAAGCGCGTCATGTTATTGAAGACGTAGAGGAAAAAGGATTGGCTCACCGTGGTGAGAATGGTGAGTTGGTCGTTGATTCGCTTGAAGATTTTGATACGTTCCTCCTTGAGAAAGGAAATGGGACAACGTTGTATTTGACGCGAGATGTGGCGGCTATCGCCGATCGCGAGCGTGTGTTTGATCCGGACAAGATTCTTTATGTCGTCGGTAACGAGCAAGCCTTGCATTTTCAACAGTTGTTTGGGCTGGCGCGAGTCATGGATTACGTGAAGTCTGATACTGACGTGGAGCATATCGGATTTGGCTTGGTGCGAACGGGTGGTAAGAAAATGTCCACGCGTAAAGGCCGACTTGTTACTTTGGAGGATGTGTTGGAGGAAGCGGTAAATCGGGCGCGTCGCATTATCGAAGAAAAACGGGTGGATCTCTCGGACGAAGAACGCGAAGAGATCGCCCGCCAAGTGGGATATGGAGCTGTAATCTATCATGACTTGCGTCACGTGCGAACCAAAGATGTCGACTTTAATTGGGATCAGATGCTCAGCCTGGAAGGGGAAAGCGCGGTGTATCTTCAGTACACAGCTGTGCGGATTCGATCTTTATTGGAAAATCTTGGAAATACTGACTACGCTTTGAATATGAGCGCGGACCAACTTACGTTGGAGACATCAATTGAGTTTCGCCTCGCCAAGCATCTCAGTCTGTACCCCTGGACGTTGGCCAATGCTCTCAATCGGCACACGCCGCATATCCTCTGTACCTATCTTGAAACGCTGGCCTCGCTTTTCAATACGTTTTACGGAAGCGTTTCGGTGCGTAACACACCGGATCGGTCCTTACGCGCCTCACGCGTGGTATTAATTTTGGCTGTGTTTCAAACGCTGGAGAACGGGTTGGACATTCTCAATGTGCCCGTGCCGGATAAGTTGTGAATTTTTGAGTAGCAGGAAGAAGAGGTTGATATACGGTAGCGGATACAGTTGATACACAGTGGATATACGGTTGTATGAATAGTAGAGACCATCTCAAAAATAAACTTTTGGTTCCTCTATTTTACGCATATGAAGGCGACAGAGCGTATGAACGAATTTTGGGTATGGTAGGCCGTAGGCGTTAAATGCCAGTGAATACGTCTCTGTCGCCTTCATAGACTTTCACCTA
>JAHEOE010000047.1 GCA_018609785.1 Minisyncoccota bacterium
AGCTCCAAAAGCTCATCCAAATCCACGTCCGCGTCTTTATCTTCAATCGCGTTCCGTACCAACATCCGATATTCACGAATAAATTTAATATCCAGCATGATATCTCCGATTAATCTCTCCTGGTAGTGTACGCAAAAATCCTTTTATATGCAATCTATATACAATATCCTCATAATACGATATACTTCACCCGATAGCATACGAGGTATCTTCATGAACCCCATATCGATAATAACTCGATTTATCTCCGAAGAATACACCGCCGAGGAAAGGATTCTCACCTTGAGAGAAAGCAACTTTCATCCCATCAATTGGGATATCCTGATAGAAAGCTATGTCAAACATCGTATATCCCCTTCATTGCCGGAACTTTATCTTTTTTTAGAGTACTCCACCCTGTCATGGGAGACAATACAACTGATACAAGAATTATCACCTCGGAATTTATATGATGGAAATACAATCGGCTATCTCCCCATCGTTCGAACACGGATTCGAGAACATAAGCGTACGAAAACCGTATTTATAACTCTTGCGGCATTTCTGGTGGGAGCAATACTCGCTTTCATAATCACCTTATAGGATATAAATCACAGTCTAAGACCCTGCATAAAACGGTTGTTCCCTAACAACCGTTTTTCTTCTAGAGGTCATCTCAAAATTATTTAAGGTTGGAAGTGTCTGCAGGCGACAGAGACGTATTCACTGCCATTAACGCCTACGGCCTAACCATACCCAAAATTCGTTCATACACTCTGCCGCCTTCATATGCGTATGATAGATCTTTTGAAAGAATATTTTTGAGATGCATTCTAGGAACATTTCATTTGAAGGAACTTGACACTTTTCAAGAATATGATATTCTATCAGAGCAGTATTTGGAGTGTAATATAATGACAAAAGCTCATTCTCTGAGAATCGATAGTTTCAAACCTCAAAAACGTCTAAACATACTTTACAACGCCAACCTCAACCCCAAACAGAGACAGGAAGTTATCAGTATTTACAAGAGGTACATACCCAAAGACAATATCACCCTCTTGGAACTGAATTGTCTTTTCCGGCTTTGTATAGCAAACACAAACAGGCGGTTCATAGCGAACAGTCTGCGTAACTTGCAAGAACTCATTCATCAAATAAAAGGGTGCCACAATCTCTCTTCTTCCTTCCTTGAAGAATTACATGATTTTGAAGGAAAAATTCCGCCCCACATAGTAAAATATTCAATACAAGGTATACACATCCCCCAATCATAAGTTCTCAACGGCTAGGGTGATCCTTAGCCGTTTTTATTGTTATGTGCTGGTGATCGGGGTCGAACCGATACGGAGCAAAGCTCCATGGGTTTTTGAGACCCACGCGTCTACCAGTTCCGCCACACCAGCCATATTCCATATCATACGAAAACAATCCCCACTTGTCAATTTACACGGAAGTTGCTATAGTGCGGATATATGATGAAATAAAAACCATCCTATGGCTACCGACGAAGATAACAAGCAACAACAAATCGAAGAGCTCGAAGAGATCGTTAAAGAGGCGGAAGCGCGTCTTTCCCAAGCGAAATCCATGCTCGAACAGGTCGCGGGATCTTCGCATCCGTATGTTTCCCTGGAATCCAAACCCGAACGCGTCATTATAGGCACGTTTGACGGAGAACATATGATTGACGAACAAAAGAAAAAATATCCCGTACCCGCCAACTACGCAAGTAAATCCAAGCTCGTGGAAGGAGATCAACTCAAATTGACCATTACTCCGGACGGCGCTTTTATTTACAAACAAATCGGGCCCACTCCTCGCAAACGTCATATTGCTACTGTTATTCAAAAAGATGAAAAATACTACGCTCAGGTCGAAGAGGAATTATATCGTTTGCTAACCGCTTCGGTAACATACTTCAAGTTAAACGTGGGCGATGAAGT
Organism: Minisyncoccota bacterium; assembly: GCA_018609785.1. Classification (GTDB taxonomy): domain Bacteria; phylum Patescibacteriota; class Minisyncoccia; order SW-4-49-11; family SW-4-49-11; genus SW-4-49-11. Next base: position 1,926 of record JAHEOE010000047.1, read on the forward strand.
AACCATTCTCACTCCCCTCGCCAAGAAAAGCGAATGGGCCGCAATTGAAAACGTCATTTCTCAAGGTAATGATCCGGGCACTTCAGAAGAACCGCCACGAAGCTCTCGTGAAGGTGAGATACCGGAAACACCCACCGCTGAAGGTCCGAGTCCCGATCAAGTGGAAAGTGCTGTTGCCGAAGAAGGTACCCAAGAAACAGACGAAGACACCGAACAAGTCAAAGTCCAGCCTTGGTAGTCGCATCTTGTTCCTAACCGTCAATCTTTTACTGTATGCCTACCCTGTACCGCCTGTATCGTCCGCAAACATTTGCAGATTTCGTTGGTCAAGAAACGGCCCGTCGTGTTTTGCAGAACTCTTTAATTCATGCTCGTACAGTTAATTCTTATCTGTTTGCCGGTCCGCGTGGAACCGGCAAAACGAGTATGGCACGAATTTTTGCCAAGGCTCTCAATTGCGCGCAATTTGACGCAACATCCGGAGAAGTCTGCAACACCTGTGCCAACTGCCAATCCATCACGGAAGGGTCTTTTGTCGATCTTGTGGAAATTGATGCCGCTTCCAATCGGGGAATAGATGAAATTCGCAATATACGCGAATCAGTCCGTTATGTTCCTTCCCAACGAGACGGTGCAAAGGTGTACATTATAGATGAAGCGCACATGCTCACCAAAGATGCTTCCAACGCACTTCTTAAAACTTTGGAAGAACCGCCGCCGGGTGTCTATCTGATTCTCGTCACTACAGATCCTGAGAAACTTCTGCCCACTATTCATTCTCGCGTACAAGAACTTCCGTTTTATCCGCTCTCGCACGATCAATTAAAAACCAAATTGGAACGGATTTTATCTTCGGAAGGGCTCAGTACCGACGAAGACGTCCTGGAGCAAATTATCGCTCAGGCTGAAGGCGGCGCTCGCAACGCCGAAAGTATTCTGGGGCAACTCCTCTCGGCAAGCTCTCAATCTCATATCACCGCTGCAATTGCCGAACCGATCATCGGACAAAATACTAAACAAGAAGCTTATCACCTGCTCCGTCTGATCGGAAACGGTGACCTTTCGGAAAGTCTGCGATACGTCAATACGCTTTACACACAAGGCGTGGCTTTGGAACCGTTTATCCAAACATGCATTGCCGTTGCCAGGCAACTTTTACTGGCACGTATTTCTTCCGAGCTTCTTTCGAAAAACACGCTTGCCGATGACCGCGAGACCATTCTGTCTCTATGTTCTGTGTTCTCCGCCTCTTTTTTAGATACGCTTTTGCGAGAACTGCGCGAAGCTAAGTCTTATATACATACGTCTCTCACTCCTCAACTTCCTCTGGAACTTGTCCTTACCCGTGTACTTTCCGAGTCAACCTCACCTTCTCAAACACCTCCGACTTCTTCTCCGGAGCCTTCAAATTCAGAACCTCAACCGGATTCCGTCACTTCTCAATCCGATACCGCCTCTTCCGATATTTCTTCCGGAAACGGACAACCGAAGCAAAATTCTTCGTCCTCTTCTGAAGACAATCCCGGCTCCAACATCTCTTCGGATACATCTTCCATTTCACATTCATTACCTCGTATTCAAAAGCATATCGAAGAAAACCACACCTCTCTGGCGCCACTTTTTGAACGGTGTCGCATCTCTTCGGAAACCGAAGACGGTGTGGTATTTATCGCTCCTTCTCAATTTCAAAAACGAAAACTTACCCAGTACCAAGAACCTATTGAGAATGCTATTGAACATATCACAGGACATAATATCCGAGTACAGTTCATCATAGAACAAAACCAACCGTCACACTCCGAAGAGCAAACCCAAGACCGGTCTTCGTCTTCATCTTACACTCCGAAAACTTCCGGAACCGAATCTCATACATCCGAACCTCACAGTTCCACTCCGGATGTTACTCTTGAAGATTCTTCTCCGGAATCAAATCAAACCTTGGAGACCGCGGACGATGTGGAAAAGGCCGCTCACAATCTGTTTCAAAAATCGGAATAAGAAAGAATCCCGAGTTCGCTTCGTACCTTTCGCATCGTTTTTTCCGCCTCGGCATTGGCAATATCCGCTCCTTCTTGTAAAATGCGCCGAACTTCATCGGAATTGTTTGTAAGATCATGTCGCCGCTCACGAAATGGTTCCAAAAATATTTTCAGAGATTCAAATAATTGCTCTTTGGATTCTTTATAAGAAAGCCCGCCTTCTCGATAGCCACGCTCGATTTCAGCCAAATCATCAGCCGGGGTAATGTGCTTATGCAGAGCATAAATATTACATTCCTCCGGATTTTTAGGTTCTTCGGGGCGCTTGGAATCGGTTACAATTGCCATGACTTGCTTTCTTAATGTTTTTTCATCCGCAAACATCTCAATTGTATTACCGTAAGATTTGCTCATTTTATTTCCGTCCGTACCGGGCAAAATACCTGTGCGGTTCGGAATAACCGATTCGGGCAGAGGGAATATCTCTTTAGCGCAATCCGCGTTCACCTCTTCAGCCAAATCACGCGTCATCTCTAAATGTTGTTTCTGATCCTCCCCCACCGGAACATGAGTCGATCCGTATAAGAGAATATCCGCCGCCATCAACACCGGATAATCAAAGAGACCGACGTTGGGGTCTTTCCCATGGGCAACGGCATCTTTATAGGCGTGTGCCCGCTCCAGATGCGCCACACTCATGAAGTTGTTTAACATCCACGTCAGTTCTGTAACCCGAGGAACGTCGGACTGCAAGAACATAACCGTCTTGCTCTCATTTATCCCCATTGCCAGATAATCAAGAATAATTTCCTGTGTCATCTCTGTTAAATCAGATCCCGTCGGACGTCCGGTCAACGCGTGATAATTCGCAATAAATAAAAAGGTCTGGTCAAAGTCATGTGCGTTTTGTAACTCCTGAAACGGCTTAACCGCTCCGAAGTAATTTCCCAAATGTACCGACCCTGACGGTTTGATTCCGGTTAGCAGACGTTTGCCACTCATATGCGTTTTGCTTATCCCAATTGCGCGCGTTGTTTGATATCTCGCGCCACAATACTCTTCTTCGTACCATACTTGATACGCGACAGTTCGACAAGAGCATCTTTCAGTTGACCGTCACCCCGACCGGCAAAGACCACTTCCATATTGAAAGGCTTACTTGTCTCACCGGCAATCATGAGCGCGACCACGGCATGCAAATTATCAATACGGGTCAAATCGTACGCGCTGAATTGCGGTTGGACTTTATTTTCCAAATATTCGCCATCGTCCGTCCCCACCCGTAGAATAATCGAAGTTCCCACATTTCCGAACACGGCATTCTTAATACTATCCTCCAACTGACCGATAAATTGGTGCGCTACCGTCAGATTCAGACGGTATTTCCGCGCTTCCGATAAAATCGTAGAAATACTATCCGTCGTGAAGTTCTGGAACTCATCCATATAGAGATAAAAGTCTTTACGTTCTTCTTCGGGCATGGCATTACGCCGGAACGCGGCCATTTGTAATTTGGAGACAATCAACATACCAAGAAGACTGCTGTTGATTTCCCCCAATCCTCCTTTGGAGAGATTACAGATCAAAATTTGCCGCTCGTTCATAATGGTGTCGAAATTGAACGCCGACTGCTGTTGCCCGATAATGTTACGAATCATTTCGTTCTCGATGAACCGCCCGAGCTTACTCAACAGATACCCGATAATATCACCGGCCTGCTGGCCCGTCTGGGACTTAGGGAATTCGTTTTCCCAGAAATCACGAACCATAGGGTCATCCACATGTTTAAGTACTTCGGCTCGAAACTCTTCATCGGTAAACAGTCGCGGAATTTCGGTGATGGTCCCCGGATTATCCGGATTCGCCATTAAGGCAAGCATGGCATTGCGCATATTATGCTCGAAGATGGGCCCGATCATGCTCGGATCCGAAACCAACTTGTAAAAGATGGAAATCATCTCCTGCGTGATGAAGTCTTTCTCTTCAGGTGTGTGTGCTTCCAAAATATTCAGTCCCATGGGGCGATCGGTGTCTTGGGGGTTAAAGTATACCAATTCTTCGGCCCGTTCTTTGGGGACAAGCGCGAGCACCTCGTCGGCTAAATCACCGTTCGGGTCAAGAAGCGCAACCCCTTCCCCGTTCTTCAGATCCTGCTCAATCATTTTTTTCAAAAGCGCGCTCTTTCCCGTCCCCGTCTGTCCGATAACATACGTATGGCGTCGCCGATCTTTGCGTTGCAGTCTGATATCGGTCGTCTCTCCTCGATAGGTGTTGCGACCGATCAACACCCCGTCTTCCGGTAAATGAGATGGTGGATGCGCCCGTTTAAACTTCATCCACCGAATTTTGGGCGTCTCCATGAACGGAGTGGGCAAATGATAAAGCGTCGTCAATTCCTCGGCATTGAGAATCATAGTACGCCGTGTCTCAAAAACGCGGAATAAAAACCGATACGCAAAGTGCGGCATTTTGCGATCAGAGACTCGATCAAACGTAATACTGTTCTGCTCGGAAGACTGAAATTGGGAAAAAGCCCCCTCTATTTCTTCCCTTAGTTGCTTCGCTCGCGTCTCTTCCTCAGCCACGGCCATTACTCGCAAATTAACTCGAAAGGCCGGTTTGGATGTTTTGGAATCGATCGCTTCCATCAATTCTTGCTGTTTGGGAGCAAGAGATTTCGGAGGTTGCTCGGTA
>JAHEOE010000048.1 GCA_018609785.1 Minisyncoccota bacterium
CCGAAACAAGCGCAACAGGTATGGAAGTCTTCTCAACCTCTTTCTCGTTTGCGTGATCAATGGGAAGGTCATGTGCACCAGACGAATGGAGAATATAAACTTGTGACCTCTGAAGAAGAGCCGAATGCGCATTTGACTACGTTGTTTCGGGGTGATTATGTGCCGGGATTTGAGTTTGAGTGGGGAATGGGAGTTCGTATTGCTCAATTTCCTACAAGTGATGGAGAGATTCGGATTGGATATTTGGAGTATGAGACCGGCTTTTATTTGGCTATACAAGAGTCTAATACGGAATTGGTCTGGAAAACTCAAGGAGAAATTCAGGAAGTGGTTGAGCAGGCGAATTGGAATCAGGATACGTTGGACGGGTCCGGAAGTGAACGTAACCCCAGCGGCGCTCGGTTAGACTTTACCAAGGGCACCATTGTTCAAGGAAGATTGGTGTATTACGGATACGGATTTATGGCCATTTATTTCGGTGTTCGTGATTCCAAAAATAATTTTCGGATGGTGAAAGCTCATGTGTTCGGACAGCGTGAAGGAGTCTCCTTAGATACCTCCAATCTCTTTTTGACAATGAGTCTTGTACAAGGAGCGGGGGAACCTATCGAAGCATATGTGGGCGGTAGGCAAATGTCCCTTTTGGGGGAGAATACCGGCCAATTCCGTATTATCGGAGAACATCGAACGCGAGAAGATATCACTACCGAGTGGACTCCTATGGTTTCGGTACAGCCCAAACAGAGTCTTGTTGAGGTGGTCACCCATCTTTTCAATGTGGAAGTTATTTCAAAGGCGAACCTTGTTGTTGGGATTTTTATCAACTCCGATCTGGATGAGAATGCCGTTTTTAGAGAATCGAGTGTGGGGCATTCCGAAGAAACGGTGAGTCTGTTTGATACCAGCGCGGAAACGATGGACATGTCGGAAAGTTTTGTTTTTAGTGGTATGACACTTGTCCCCGGTGAAAGCTCGGGGAGCGCGCGTATTTTACAAGAACAGTTAGCCACTAAACGTTTACCCGAGCAAAGTGTGGTTACGGTCGCTGTGCGTCAGGTAGATGCGGAGACCGAAGCCAAGGCCACATTGGTGATGAATATACAGGAACAATGGTAAAAAGTCTTCTATGAATTCTTCCATTCGAGCTCTGGTATTTGACTACGACGGTACGCTTACCAAAGAACGTAACACTATTCCTTCGGAACTTCAACGGACGCTTGTTGAAAGCAAAGAACGTGGGTTTTTGGTTACACTCAACACCGGCGTGCCATACCCGATGTTAACGTTTAAGGTGGGAGAGCAGATGAGTGCCAATACGTCTTATATGCTTGAGAGCGGAGGGCGGATTGTTCATGAAGAAAAAACCTATTACATTGCTCCCATATCATCCGATGGGCTTCAGGCACTGTCCGCTGTGATGAGAGAGAATGATCTTCGGCTGGCGGCGTTTACTCCCGAGTCCGGAGACGCGTTTTTTATTTATACCGACGAGCCTGCTTATATCCAGCAACGATACCAGACTGCGAAATATACGTTTCCCTCCGATTGGATTTTTACGGATAAAGAACGGTTTATTCGGACTCTTCAAGAAGCGGGAGGAGCGCGAGTTGCTTTGGAAGGTCGGGACGAATCCTTTGTTCTCCCTACTAACGGAGACATCCCCGGAGAAATAACACGGAATTCCGTAACGTATGAGGTGAAGGCGCCCGGCGTTACGAAAGGAGATGTTCTCAAGCGGTGGGCAAAAGAACAGGATCTCGATCTTTCACAAATTGCTGTGTTCGGGAATGATATGAATGATCTCGAAATGTTTCAGACGGAAGCGGGGATGAAAGTGCGTGTGGGATCTGAGTGTCTTTCATTGGCGCAGTATGCTACCCATCAGGTGAAGGATGCCGAAGAGTTGGCGTTATTTTTACGGGGCTATTTTCTTGTGTAAGGTCAATCTGATGTGTTTTAGAGCCCATCTCAAAAACTATCGGTTCCGTTTGGGGCCGGGGACATGTGATTTGCGGTGGAGTTTCTGATGATACTGTACGGCAAACCGATGTGCCTCGTCTCGGACTCGCTGAAGGAGCTTAAGCGCGCGAGACGGACGAGAAATAAAAATCGGTTCTTCTTGATAGGGTACAAATATGTCTTCTTCTCTCTTGGCAAGTGAAATTATGGGGATACTTTGATATTCCGGGAAAGAAGCTTGTTTTTGCGCTTCCAACGCGGCGGAAAGTTGGCCTTTCCCTCCGTCAATAACAATCAGATCGGGCGTTTTCCACTCACGGTGATTAAAACGACGTCTCAGCGCTTGGTTAAGATTGAAGAAATCATCCCCTCCCGGCGGTGCGTTGCGAATTTTGAAACTCCGATACTCCGAACGTTTCATGCGTCCGTTTTCGGCAACAACCATGGAAACCACGGCTTGTTTGCCATGGGAATGAGAAGAGTCATACCCTTCGATTCGGTTGGGTAGTTTATCCAGTCCCAAAATATTTTGTAAGTCTCTCACGGCGTGCATGGAAGTGTTCTGAGACTGACGAATGACCCCTTTATGCAGAGAAACATTTTTAAGAGCATGTAGTTCATCTCGTAATTGAGCGGCTTTTTCAAACTGTTGGTTTTCGGCGTACCATTTCATTTGGGAGTCCAGTTCGGTAATAAGTTGCTGTTTGTTGCCTTTCAAAAAATCTTTAATCTTTCGTAACGTTTCTTGATATTCCATTTTCGCGATCAGCCCGGCGCAGGGAGCGCTGCATCTGTTAATAGTGTAGTATACACAGGGAACCTTGGGCATGGTTTTACAACTCCGATAAGGAAAAATTTTACGCAAAATACGTAACGTCTGACGCAGAGAATCGGCGCTCACAAAGGGGCCGAGGTAGTCATATGCTTCGGGATTCGCTTCTAGCTCCGCTTGATGGGTTACAAACATACGCGGAAAATCTTCTTTGGTGAAGGCCACGTACGCGTAACTTTTGTCGTCTCTCAGGAGAATATTATATTTGGTGTCATATTTTTTTATTAGTTGAGACTCGAGAATGAGAGCTTCAACTTCACTTTGACATTCATACACCGTTACGTCCGCTATCTCAGCAATCATAGCGCGTTTGGCAGAGTTGTGGGTTTCTTGGTTGTTCTGAAAATACGAACGCACGCGGGAGCGTAAGTTACCGGCTTTCCCTACATAAATAACCTCTCCGGAGCCGTTTGTGAACAGATACGTTCCGGGTGTTTGCGGCAATTGATTGATTTTTTCTTGAAGCGAGTCAGTCATGCCTCTCGGGGATTAGTTCTTCTGTTCCCACTTCTGTATGATACAATACATGTATACTGCGAAAAAGATATACATATGCTCATCTCGAGCGAACTCTTCGGAAAACTTATCGTCCTGTTCGTCAAATGGTATGTTGCGGAAGTTCCGTTGGCGATTATTCAGGGAACAAGGTCCTACGCGGGGGCGTTGATGCGGATGTTTTCGGTTACGTTTTTGCTAAAAACATCAATTCGTCCGTGGAAAAATATGCGTCAGACGTATCCTGATACCGGTATCCAGATTAAAAAGATTCTGGAGGCGTGGAGTGCGAATATGGTGGCCCGCGGTGTGGGAGTGGTAATCAGACTGAGTACTGCCGGTTTCGGATTGCTTGTTACGATGGGTGCTGTAATAATTGGTGTGGGTATGTTTCTTCTGTGGTTGGGGGCTCCGTTGTGGGCGTTATTGATACTTATCTTCCTTTAATATGCGGACTCAATACGCCATTTATCAAACTCGATACGCGGTATCTCTTCTGGTGGGAAAGTTTCTGTTTAATCCCTTTTTAGTGGGCGGATTACTTGTCTTATCCGTCTTGTGGTTTGCGTTGGGGGTCTATACCGGTCTTATTCTGTCATTTGTGTTGGTTTGGATACTTCTCGCGTTTTTCTATAGTGTTATCGCGGGGTTTGTTTTGGGGCGTCTTCGCGATCGGAACGCAAAGCCCCTGGTTAAGCGCAATCTGGCCGAGCATTTCAGTTTTTCGTTGGCGAGAAATTTGCTTTCGGCGGGAGATGAACCTTCGGCAGCGGATGTTTTTGAAGCATCGGTTGCCACTTCCAGAGGGAACTTCATGATTTCGACGATGGGGATTGATACGGATCGAGCCGTAACTCGGTTTCGAGAATACGGAGGAGATGTTCCCATTGATCCGGTTCGGTTTTTCGGGGAAGCGCGGCAGTTGGCAAAAGATCTGGAAGAACCGGTTATTAACGGACATATTGTTCTTTTTCTGCTTTTGACTCAATTTGATGCGGGGAAACGTCTGGTACGAAATGCGGATTTGGCTCCGGAAGACGTGGAAGCCATGATGGAATGGGAAGTTCTTAGGTATTATAACACCCGCAAAAAAAACGGTTTGGGACCGCAAGAAATTGCCAAACCGCATAATGCCGTCGGACGGTTTTGGGCGTTTGGATATACGCCCACATTGGAGTCCGTAACCCAAGACCTTACCAAGCAATTTGCGCTTCGGGAACCATACGAAGTGGTTGCCCATCCGGATTTGCTCAAAAAAAGTCTTTCCGTGCTCACTAAAGGGCAACGAAATAACATCTTGCTTTTAGGAGACATGGGAGTGGGGAAGCATACGTTGGTTGATCATATTTCAGCTCGACTCTTTCGATGGGAAGTTCGAGCCAATCGCATCCCTTCTCGGGTGTTAAAGTTACATATCCCTGAATTTCTGTCAGGAACCGAAAACCCGGACACCTTTTTCTTAGAGGCGTTGTCCGAGGCGGAAGCTGCGGGAAATATTGTCTTGGTAATTGACGAAATTTCCGCTCTTCTCAAGTCTGAAGGGACCCGTCTGAGGCAGATTCTCGAAAGGTTCTTGGATTCTTCCCGAGTGAGTATTATCGGAATTGAGAGTTCGGCTAATTATCATACCGTCGTAAAACAACACGAGCGGTTTTCTCGTTCTTTTGAGACGATTACCGTGCCGGAGGCCGATCGAGAAACAACCTATCGCGTCTTGATGATGGAGGCGGTACGAATCGGGAAACACGAAGGCGTAACGGTTACCTATCAGTCACTGAAAACAGTGTATCGGTTTGGTGAACGGTATATCGTTCAGGAAGGATTCCCCGGAAAGGCGGTGGGTATCTTACGCAAAGGTGTGGGGAAAGCAGTAGGAGAAAATACCTCCGTACTTTTGGAATCTCATATTCGAGAAGCGGTCAAAGATGAGACCAATATTGATGTCACCCGTCTCGGAGATGAAGACCGGGAGAAGCTGTTAGAGCTTGAAGAACAGCTCAACACAGAGATTATAGGACAAAACGAAGCGCTGGAAACTGTAACCGACGCTCTTAAGCGAGCTCGAGTAGACGTCAGAGATCGGGAAGCGCCGTTGGGGACTTTCTTATTCCTCGGACCGACGGGTGTGGGGAAGACGGAAACCGCCAAAGCATTGGCGCGCAACTATTTCGGGTCCGAAGAGCGACTTATCAGACTTGATATGAATGAGTTTTCTCGGGCCGAATCAGTATATTCCATTATCGGGGCGCCGGTGGGGTCAAACGATTCCGCGAAAGGATATCTTACGCGGCAGGTGCAAGACACTCCATTCTCGGTGATTTTGCTTGACGAACTGGAAAAGGCGCATCCGGAAGTGTTGAATACGTTTCTTCAGGTATTTGACGAGGGAATGCTTACGGATAATCATGGTATGAAGACGGACTTTCGGTATACCATTATTATTGCCACCTCCAACGCCGGCGCGCTTTTCGTACGTAACTTTTTCCGTGATAATGAAGAATTCGCCAAAGAGGAATTTCGCAGTCAACTTATCGATCGTATCGTTGAAGAAGGGGAGTTTTCTCCCGAATTCGTCAATCGGTTTACCAAAATTGTCGTGTATTATCCGCTCAAACCTCAAGAAGTTCAAACAATTGCCCGACATATGATTTCGGGTATTAAGGAACGCTTTAAAGAAGAACGTGGAGTGAATTTGGAAATTAGTGATGATGCCGTAAAGTTTCTCGCCGAAAAGGGACATAGTCTCGATTACGGCGCGCGAGAGTTGGAGCGTACAATTACCGATTACTTGGAAACCTATCTGGCGGATTATCTGTTGCTTCATGACGTCGAGCGGGGAGAGACGATTCGGGTGACCAAGGAGCATTTGCTTGAGGAATGAATAAGAATCCAAGAAGCTACCCGGTTTAATTAACAATATACTATGGATAAAAAAGCTCAATTGAAGCGTAAAAAAGAAAAGCTTCAGCAAATACAAAGAGAAATAGAACAGGTGAGTACACAAGCTGATCTTTTAAAGACAGATGTGCTCGCAAAACGACTACAGACTCAGAAATCAGATAACGACTGACTTTATGGCTGAACATGAATCGTTTTTCTCAGACTCAGAACCTCAAGAAGCGGAAGAACAGGAAGGCGAGAGAATTGTAGAAAACGAAGAATTTGAACAAGATGAAGAATCTATAGAGGAGCTCCAAGAAGATATTGATGAGTTGGAAGCCAATGTTACGAAAGATATAGAAGAAGTAGAAGGGGAACTGGAAGAGGTAAGTAATGTAATTGAAGAGTTACCTGAAGAAAACCAGGGGGCATTTTATGATCGATTACAAAGGCTTCGTGATCAATTAAGCACAGGAGTAAGTCGATTAAATGAGTCCTTATCTGAAATAAATCGACAGTTGCATACTGATATGCAAACGGGAGAGCTTAAACGTGCATTTGGAATTCCTACGGTGGATAGATATATACGTGCTCAACGAGAAGAATATTGGACTCAGGTGGAATTTTTACAGAAAAACATGGAACAATACATGTCTCGTGTTAAAGAGTTAGCTCAAGAAAAGGGAACGTGGGATAACGAACACTTAGCACACGTAGAAGAGATTATGCAAAAAATTACAAACGTACCATTATTTCATGTTACTGATAGATTGATTTTTGATGACCTAAAAAGTTATGAGTCGGTAAAATCTCAGGAAGAAGAACATGACCGTTCCTCTTCCACTCAGACATACCAGGAAGATATAGACTTGGGCAGAGAGAAATATGTTTACTTCTCTTGGGGAAGTTTTTATTTGGGAAAATATGGTGCAGACGCACATGAGTCTTCCGATCTTAACGCAATAGTACTGGATGGCACAGAAATTCACAATCCTCAATGTGTGGTGCAAGATCAGCATTTATATAGGGCATTGGGGCTTTCTGAGAAGAGACGTATGTCTACAGATCATGAGGAAGATACGAGCAATATATACGAACCCTTAGCGGAGTCAACGCTGTTAGGATCGGATTATGTACGGATGCTTAGTACAGCTATGGCTACCGGGGTGTGGAAAGATCTGGAGGAAGGTCCATTCCCGGAAGTTATGTTTCGAGATAATGTAAAGAAAGAACAAATTCAAGCATATATACAAAATGAGCCCGAAAATAAATTGGCGACCGAAGAGGAAAAAGAAGAGACTCTTCAACAACTACAGGCATTTCAGGACTCAACCATAAAAGACAGTATTTGTCTACCGAGTGAACTGTTCTTTCAATTGCAACCTTTCATGAAAGGAGAATCCTTATGGGACAGAGCTCTGGACGGCGATACTGACGATTCGTGGGTGGAGTGGTTAAAAGAATATGTACAAAACCATGAAGAAAGATAGAGCGTATGTTATGAGCTTACTAAAAAGATACCTGTCCTAGCTTTATAGGTTGAGGTTCTTTGTTAGGATACTTACAAGTCTGTAATATTCTCATCTTGAACGGTGAGATAAAACCATGTTTGACAATTTTTGTCAAACATGGTACAGAATGAAAGGATTTGATCTTTCTGGAAAAAAGGAGATGATTTGCAATGGAATTTGCATTTGCGCGTACGTATCTAATTGATTTTCAAGATGAGAAGGCGTACGATGTAGGTTCGACCAGCATTATTGGGGTTTGGTTGGTTACAGAAGTTGGTAGAAACGGGTGGTGTAAGTTGCTCCAGTACACGAAGAAAACGGAAAACCATACCTACCGTTTTCTTGAAGAGCATTTTCGCACTCAAGAACATGAGAAACCTGGTACAAATACAAAGCAATCCGAGTATAATTTTCAACAGGATGTCTATATGCCCGGACTTGAGTTTATGAAAGGTATGATTTTGGAGTTTCATCCGGTCTATACATGTCCCGAGAAGAATGATCGGTCTATATATCGAGTTATGAGGTATCATAGATATTCGCTTATTATGGGAGATGCCTTTTTGTTTATGAGAAATTCTTCAAAATGGTATCGGTGCGTTGTAGTTGATTTTCAACCTTCTCTGCTAAAGTAACAGACGCCAACGCCGGCATTATGTGTCGGCGTTTTTAATTTTATATTGACAAATAAAAAATCTGTATGATATATGTACTAAAGTACATTTTTGTTACAGGAGAAATTCATGTACGATTCCGATATGATTGCGTATAAAAATGCCCTTGTTGCTTGTGTCGATAATCATTTGGCCGATGCTCAAAAGGGCCTGAAAGAGCTTAAGGAACAGTCTCGAGATAATACGATTCAATACAATGAGTATATTCCTGGTTTATACCGGTTTGATTCGAAACGGGCCAGCCAGATGCTTAAGGAGTTTCAAGACTATCTTAATAAGGCAACCGATCCTTTGATTGAGTCCATCTCTAACGAACGTCGGAGGATCCAAGATCTCTATGAATAAATACCTGTATAGCTAGTTATGAAAGTTTAAATAAAAGTTTTGCCAATCCCCCATCCTAAGCGGTGGGGGATTAAAATTGGTTTGTAGGGGAGAGGTATGCTAAAATGCAAGATATATTTTGAATGTAACCTCCATCTATGCCTCATGATACGAGCCTCGAAACCATTAAACAGTACGCGTATAAAAAAGGCTTTGTGTACCCGTCCTCCGAGATTTACGGCGGATTCGCGGCCACGTACGATTTCGGACCTTTGGGGACCCAACTCAAACGCAATCTGGAAGAGGCGTGGCGGTTCTGGAATGTTATCTCCCGGATCGACATGGAAGAGATTGAAGGATCTATTTTTATGCATCCCAAAGTGTGGGAAGCCAGCGGACATATCGGTGGATTCAGTGATCTTTTAGTAGAAGACAAGGTTACGCATCAGCGGTATCGAGCGGACCATCTGATCGAAGACGCCGGGATCCTTGAGAACGCCGGGCATCTGTCTCCTCAGGAGGCCAACGAGGTGATAGCCAAGCACGAAGTTACCAGCCCCGAAGGCAATCCGCTTTCCGAAGTGAAGAACTTCAATTTGCTCGTTAAAACGCATCTCGGTGCTACCGAAGATGAAGGAAACGTAGCCTATCTTAAAGGAGAAAGCTGTCAGAACATTTATCTGAACTGGAAAAAAGTCAAAGCCGACCGGAGTCGCAAACTCTCGTTCGGCATCGCCCAAAAGGGGAAAGCCTTCCGCAACGAAATCACCGTCAAGCAGTTTTTGTTCCGCACGCGGGAATTTGAGCAGGTGGACGTGCAATACTTCTGCCGCCCTGAAGAGGCCGATACGCACTACGAAGATTGGAAAGACAATCAGAAACGTTTCCTCACCGAAGGACTCGGCTTTGCGGAGGAGCATGTGCGTCTGCGGCAACACGACGAAAACGAACGCGCCTTTTACGCCACCGACGCCTGGGACGTGGAGTATCAGTACGGCCAATTAGGCTTCAAAGAAGTGGAAGGTGTGCACAATCGCGGAACCTACGATCTTGACCAGCACAGCTCCTACAGTGGAGAAGATCTGACCTATTTTGATCAACAGTCCGGAGAACGGTTTCATCCCGCCATCATCGAAAGTTCGGCCGGGCTTAATCGCCTCTTCCTCGCGTGCTTGTTCGAGTTCTATACCGAAGAGAGCGTGGAAAACAGCAAAGGGGAAGAAGAAACTCGCGTGGTTCTCAAATTCCCGTATTATTTGGCACCATTCCAAATCGCCGTCTTACCTCTGCTCAAAAAAGACGGGCACCCCGAAAAGGCGCGCGAAATTTACACCGCCCTGCGACAGCACGGCATCATCGCCGACTATGACGAAGTCGCCGCCATCGGTAAACGCTACCGACGTCAAGACGAAGCCGGAACGCCGTGGTGCCTGACGGTGGATCACCAAACCCTCGAGGACAACACCGTAACCCTGCGACATCGCGACACCATGGAGCAGGTCGGCGACAACGGACGAATTTCCCTTGATGAGCTTGACTCCTAC
>JAHEOE010000049.1 GCA_018609785.1 Minisyncoccota bacterium
CCCACCAGAAGAGCAAAAATATCCGTATCACTGTACTTGGCAAAATCGCCTACATTGGCAACGGGTTCGTTAAGCGGCGTATAATCGAATTTAAAGTTCGGAGTATATACCACTTTCCCTTGTTGAGTATACACACACAGACCGATATTACCGGGAACATTATGATTAAGTCTAAACGCGTCCACCTTAAAGGACCCCGGACGCACCGAACTGCCCGATTTTACCAAACGCTTACGATAATCCATTTTTTGAGCGTTCATGTTACGTCGGTTTTCCAGAATGGTAAACGTCTCGGCAGTTCCATACACATCAACTCCCGGAATCAAAGAGAGAATATACGGTACCGCCCCGATATGATCATAATGACCGTTGGTCAGAAAAACCCCGCGGATTTTGTGCGCGTTTTCTTTAAGATACGAGGAATTCGGAATAATAAAGTCCACGCCCGGCTGGTCGGCATTCGGGAGTTGCAGCCCCATATCAAGAACAATGATGTCATCGTCCTGTTCTATGAGGGTCATATTTTTACCACTCTCTTGCAAACCGCCCAAAGGAATAATACGGACGCTGCATGAAGAGAGTTCGTGACCTTCCTGAGTGTATCGTACTACCTCGGAAGAATTCTCAGACTGCTTGGAATGAGCCATATAATATCAAAAATTATCTGTTATTCTTACTTATATAAAAGAGGGGAATACAACGTAGATTGCTCATCACCCATCTCTTTCCCATACAAACAGAGGCATAGCTCAACCTCCCCTATGTCTCCTATCTGTACACGAAATATATCTCAGACACTGTCTCGTCAGTACTTAGACGGCTTCTTTGGATCCTCCTGACTTTTGACGCGTGATTTGAACTTTTTCGTCTTCAATCACTCCCTCGCTTACCAAAAGATTATGCACCGTGGTCGATGGTTTTGCGCCGTTGGCAATCCATTCCCGAATACGTTCACCGTTCAGTTTTACAAATGAATCCACAGGATCATACGTTCCCACTTCCTCAATGCTTTTTCCTTTTACGGGGCGCCAATGCTCGGTAACCACAATACGGTATACCGGACGATTACGCTTTCCAATACGAGACAGACGAATACGTACCATTGAATATAAGAATTACTTTATCACACAGCTTGTCCTGAGTATACGCCTCTTCCGTATCATTTGTCAACCATCAGTCCGTATCTGATATAATACAGGATATGATGCGAAAAGCCACGCCACACAAACCTGTAACCTCCCGCCCGCTGCTCATATGGAGCGGTGTGATACTTATCTTGCTCCTGCTGATCGGAGCCGGCACTGGCTATACCATGCACCGTAAACATGAAATGCGTCAAGCGGCGCTTGCTCAAGGACTTGACGAAATAACCATTTTACATCAGACCGAAACCGGGCAAACGAAAAAACTGAATATCACTCAAACAGTACTTGACATTCTCAGCACCTCGCTCAGTAAGAAAGGAAGACTGGATAGTACGGCTAAACGGCAGATTAATAACCTCTCCATTCAAGACATTCAGTTCCCTCCCATGCCTGAAAAGCAACTCAAAACATATGAAACCTCCAAGTCCGCTGAGATTGCGGAATATTTTCAGACAGTGTATAATGTACTTAATACGAAGCATGCGGATGTCACAGTCAAAAACATAACCCGGAAAGCGCTTGAGAGGCGAGACAAAAACGAACCCATTAAAGGCTTGATAGAGATCAACAAAGCAATGTATTACGATCTCATGGACGTACGTGTTCCACAGCCGACGCTTAAAGTCCACAAAAACTACATCCGGATTATTCAAGTCCAGCATCACTTTTTACAGAGTCTGGCCAATCAAGAAAAAGACCCGTTAAATACTCAAACAAGCTACCTTATAACCCTTCGTTTTCTGGAAGATCTCAGACCCGAACTGAATACCGAAATCAAAACCCTCGAGAAAGAATATGATCTCAACCTCCAAAACCAAAGCACATCAAACAACCAATCCTCTAATCAGTAAGTTTCAAATTCGGAGCATTATACTCGGAGCGGGGATGTTATTAAGTCTGTCCGGACCGCTTCCGGCATACGCTCAAGAAGATGACGGGTTCCGAGCCGGAAATGGTTTTTATGGAAACGAACAATGCGGCGAATTAACGTGTGCCCCGGATGAAGTATGTCAGAAGACCTTCGGAGGATTTGACGAAAGCGACGTATTGCCTCCCAATGAGCCTCCTTCAGGAGAACAAAATACGAACGATGAAGGAGACGGGGATGATTCCAATACGATCGATGATGGGAGTATCTATAACGACGTGCAGTACCGGTGCGTCGAACCGCCGGAAATTGACGGTCCGGATTCGGACAATAACAAATACCGAGTAGACGGTAGCGATGACGGATATAACAATGCTAACCTATTTACCGAAGGTCAAGATGATCCGGGGGTACCGGTTAACATCATCAATCAAGACGCGCTCCCCGTAGATATTTTCAACCCCAATCCTATCCCTACGCACATTACCTCCCCCAACCCCATTCCGGTAACCGTCGTGGATGATCTTGCTTTGTATCAACAGAAGGAACTTATCGACAAGCCGCTGGCAAACAAACAAAAGCAAGCTACAATCAGCGAAGTAAACAAGCAGGTCCGAGAAGATATCAACGAACAAAATTTGGTTCAAACTCCGGCCGACCTTAAAGCCAAAGGGGTTGAATCCGGAGCCTTTGATTCCACAACCGGATCACTCTCCATCGCCGAACGCAAATTCGCCAATTCCTTCGCGCGGCCCGATATCGAAAATTTACGAGAAGATTTTCAGATCGCCCAAGATATCACCAAAGGCGGCGGAGCCGAAGCGTTACCCGACCCTTCATTTGAGGAAATGCCCAACTGCAATCCGGAAGACGGTGATCTTGACGACCAAGGACTTGATTGCGCTTTAGCGGGTCTGAAACCGGAAAATAATGCGTATGACCAAACCGTAGCTCTCCGCAAACTCACGCAAGCCAAAGTTGGGCAAGCTCAAGAAAATCTGCAACAGGAACAGCAAGCGGGTGACGGATTTTTGGCAAAATCCAAAGATGGAGATAAAAACCCCTTCACCAAAACCATCACCTCTCCCGGCCAGTCAATTGCAGGCGTGGTGGAAAAAACGCTCAATGCCTCGATTGATCAATCTATTGTTTCCTCGGATCGGTGCTTCAGTTCCGTTCCCGGGGCGGTCAAAGAAGGAACTCTCAATCCTCTGCTCCGAAACGGCCTGTTTAACAAGCCCGAAGAATCAGACTTCGAACAAGTTTTTCAAAATATCTACAATACGATACTTAGCGCGATTAGTTGCGAAGTGGAGAATGAAGTTAGTTCCATATTTGAAGATATCTTTGATGATGGTGGTGGTGATGGTGATACGAGGTCCAACAGATTAGACGCGCGAGAAAATGATGCTTCAAACTCTTCCAGTGATACTTCCAATAGTAGCGATAATTGATAAGAATCTATGATCGCAAAAGATAATCAATATCCCTGTTCATTTCTCAATTTAGGAAAAATCACCTAATCACTTTTATTGTCTATGCGTTGGCTCCCCCCTCCCAAATTAACGGTTTTTGCCCTCCTCCTGGTCGGAGGCGGATTTTTGCTTACGCCGGAGCCGACGTATGCTTTCCCTAATCCTTTAACCGGTATTTTAAGCGCTCTTGGGTCAGCTGCTGACGCTACCATTGGGAATGCGCTGGTCTCCGTTCTCCAAGTCTTTAAAAATCTTCTCGTAGTTTCTTTAAAACTCGTCGCTTGGCTTTTTGAAGCGGCAATCACGTTTGATAATTTCTATACGGATGGCGTAAACAACGCCTGGCGCGCCACCCGCGACTTTGCCAATCTCTTTTTCTCGTTCATTATTCTGTTTATCGCCATTTCCACGGCACTCAACATCCCGCAACTACAGGCCTATCACGCAAAAAAGATGCTGCCGCAATTCATTGTTCTGGCGTTGCTCATTAACTTTAGCCGAGCAATTGTAGGGGTGGTTATCGACATCAGCCAACTGCTCATGGTTCAGTTCTATAACGCGTCTGTGGGGAGCAGTCAGACGATTGGAGACCGTATCGGCGAATTCACCGAAGTCAGCGGTATGCTTGCGGCATTCAACGGCACCGGCAACTTTAAAGAATCACTCGCCTTTCTTCTCGTGATTATCTTTCTGGCGTTACTGATTAGTGTGTTAATCTGGAGCGCGACGATTTTGCTTACTCGGTTGGTGGTTCTGTGGGTTGTTATCGCCCTCGCTCCTCTGGCGTTTACGATTTACTTTATTCCGCCTCTTAAACAGTATTTCGGACGATGGAGCAACGCGCTCACGAAAAACGCCATCAACGGTCCGATTATTCTGTTCTTTCTCTGGCTTTCTTTTACGGTCTTGGAAGGAACGGGATCGGGCATAAACACCTCGCCCGAATTGACCTTCGACGGCTTGCCGGAGTTTTTCGAAAGTACGCAAGCGTTTGACTTCATCTTAATGATTGTGTTCATTTCCATCGCCAATACCCAAGCGATGAACAGTACGGAGCATGTACCGAATACTCTAAAAGGAGGGGCCGGTTTCCTTTCCGGTGCCGCGGTCGGCGGAATCGGCGGATATCTTGGGGGAAGCAAGCGCGGTATGGATACTTTTGGTGAAGTGGCCAGTAAAGCTGATCGCAGGAGTGGTCTACGCCGAGGACGAAAACTTGCTTCGAAAACAGGTCCGGGACGACGCCTGCGCAAAGGCGGACGTAAATTCAAAGAGAATCTTCAAGAAGGACAAGCTCTTGGTAAAAGTAAAGGACGGCTGCAAGGAGCAGCTAATACCGCTCTTCAAAATATATTTGGTGGTCAAGAAGGAGAAAAGAAAGCTCAGGAACAATATGAAGAGAAATTCGACATAAAACAGTTCAAAAAGCAATTCAAAAAAGCCCAGAAAGGCGACATAGATTATTCGGAGATTGATCCCGAGAGATTCAAAGCGTTTGAAAAAGCATCCAATAACAGATATGAAGAGGAGGCTAAAGACATTTACAATCCTGAACAGCTGGGAAATCTCGCCAAAAAGGCGAAAGAAGACAATGATATTGTGGGACTCAATGGCTATCTAAAACAGGCAGAACAAGTACGAGGAGGGCAAGAAGCAGTACTGGAGCAATTAGGATATAATAAAGAGGGAGGAGCTGAAGAATATTCCCGGCTTTTCAATAACGAAATAGAACAGGGCGTTGACCCTCAACAATTAAAGGAACAAAATTCCAAACTGTATGGTCAACTACAAAATAGAAGAACAAAAGCGGAATACAATCTACGAGAAAAAGCGGGAAATTATGCCGGAAGTGGCGGCCTTGCCGACTCCCAAGGATACTTCACGAAAAATCCCAATCTTGATAATTTGGAAGAACTTGCCAAAGACGAAAATGGAAATATATTCAAAACTGATAAAAACGGAAATCAAAAACCTATCGAAACCTCCTATATTAAACGTGATCCTCAAAGTGGTGCTGTAGACTGGGAAAGAAGCAAAACTCCCTTTACCCAAAGTATTTCCAAATTTGAGCCGAAAAAGAAGCTGGCCAGCACTCCTGAAAATCCGGACTTTTTCTTAAATACAGATAATCAAGGTAATAGGATTAAGGATAACAAAGGAAATGCTCAGACCAATGCCGAATATGAAACCTTTATCAATCAACTCCGAGAAAAAGACCTATATGATTCTAAAAAGGGTGAATTTAAAAATGACGTTACCAATAGTATGTCTCCGGATCAGCAAAGAGCATTGCTGGAGGTTCTCCAAGGAAAAACTCAAGGTACTGGTAGTTTCCTTAGTCCCAAAGAAAAATATCTCTATGACATTCTCAAAACATAGTTTTTCATCCGTATAAAGTATTAAATTTCTCCTATGAAACTATCTGAAATTCGAACCGAAATAGAGGGCATCTTAGATCGCAATCGTCCGTATGAGGCACTTGAATTTGCTCAAAAGCTGGAACGTTCCATGTCCCAAACGGACATACAGTCCTCCGCTCCGGAGGCGTATCAAGAAATTACGCAACTTATTTTCGCTCTGTATGTATTCGCGGTTCCGATTGCGTCGGAAGAAGTTGTGGAACGGGTGTTACGTCTGAATGTACTGGAAGCTTTGCAACTGGACTTCGACTACGGACGCCATCTCTTCGAACGACTGAACCTGCGCTATAATATGTATACGGAAGAGGGAAAACAAGAACATCTCTCCCAACTCATCCCCTATCTCAAACAAAACGAACAAAACCTCGGGGACGAACCGCTCCCCATCGCGGATGAGCAACGTCCGCCCCTGGTCAAAAACTGGCTCGACTACTACGACCAAGAAGCCGGGCTCGAAGGCCATTCCGCCTTTGACCGCGCAGACTTCATCAGCTCCGATCCGCTCGCTCAATCTCTGCCCAAACACGAACGCCACCTCCTCCGGAGCCTTTGTAAACTGTACGACTTTCTGCAAGGAGAAGTTGAAGAACAACACATCTACGAAGTCTCGGAAGCCCATGAACCATCCCCCGCCGACGCGGAACCTTCCGATGTTCCTTCGGCCGAAGAAGCACCAGACGAAACCGATTCTCTTGCTGATCAGATGACGGATACGGGTACGGTGGATCTTCAGAACATGCCCTCCCCTCAAGAGAAATCAGCCAAAGGAACGGTTGATTTGCGAGAACTTACCAAAAACAAAGCCTCGGATACCGAACGCTAACCAACCCCGCCTATGTTGCAGTACAACGTTCCTCAGTTCGTCGACCAACAAGACAAAGTCATCGGTCCGCTGACCATTAAGCAGTTTATGTTCTTAGTTATCGGAGTGGTTCTTGCCGGTTTTCTGTGGCCGATCACGCCCAACATCCTCTTTTTCCTCATCTTTGCCATTCCCGTACTCGTGATCGCTATCATGCTCGCTTTCGTTAAAATCCGCGGTCAGACTTTTCTTACCTTCGTAATCAACGTTATCATTTTCTTTATTCAGCCCCAACTGTTTTTGTGGTCGCGCGATCCGAAATCTCAATCCGAAATCATTGTCCGCCCCACCGTCCAAAAGAAAGACACTACGTCTAAAACCCCTGATAAACAATACTCCCAACGCCGAGTGGAAGAAATTGCCTGGGTGCTTGATACCTATGGACAAAAGACCGTGGAAGACGAAGAGGAAACCTAGAGGCCTAAAGGTGTCTGACTAGAGCGCATCTCAAAAATATTCTTTCATCCCCTCTATTATACCCATATGAAAGCGGCAGAGCGTATAAACGAATTTTGGGTATGGTGGGCCGTAGGCATTAAATGCCGGTGAATACGTCTCTGTCGCCTTCATATGCTTCCACCTTCAATAATTTTGAAATGACTTCTAAGAAAACGTCACCATCAAAGAAAACACAAATGTCGCAATGAGCACACCGGTACCCACCGTCATACTGATAATAAACAGTTTGCGCTTTTCCGGAGGAATACTACGAATAAACCGATACCACCACTGCATATACGTACGCTATTAAATACCTCCCACCAACCGATACAAATACCGATCTTTCATGCTCACAAATACGGGACGTTCCGTCGAATCCCAGACAAATGCGGTCGAATCAATCTCCACATCATTCAAACTGACCGGTCGTTCACTAAGTTTTTGAGCGCTTTGTAAGGAAAGCGTATGTAACGTATCCCCTTTCAGATAATGTACCTGTTGCTCACGTTCGGACCACACCACAAACCGAGGATCAATATCAACCGAAAGCGTCTGTACGGTTCGCGGCTCTTCGGCAAACCGATACAGCATGTGCTCTTCATTCCGTTTTATCACACCAACGTACATGGCTCCGTTCAACGCCCAAGAAATTTCCGCTCCGCCTCCTTCCTCCCCCTCCAGAATGGTGTGCTCTTTCTGATTCCCGAGATCATACTCATATACCCCGCCATCAGCGGTGTAAAACAGATTGTTTCCCGCAAATTCCAAACGCGAAATGCCCGGACGAGCAAGCAACGTGTTCCGACTCGTCCCGTTCAGCTCAAAAACAATAATCCGAGAATCGGACGCTCCGCGATTAACCAAGCCATAAATTGTTTGATTGGTGTGATTAACGGCGACAAACTCCACATCGGATGGTAATTGCGCGGTGGATTCTTCTCCGTCGATACGTACCACCTTATATATACCTTGATCCTTAACCACTACAAACTTGGGAGAAGACACGGGCGGGAGATAGACATAAGCCGGATTTACCAAATCCAGCGTAGCAAGTTCCTCACGATCGCCCGAACTTGCAGATATCCGATACACTTCTCCGTCTTTTGTAACATACAGAAGGCTATCTCCCGCTTTGGTAACGGTTACAACTTGCTCTTGAAGTAATGGCGTGGGACTCCAAGTCGGTAATTGAGAAGTACTTTGTTGTTGTTTTTCAGTAGATTGCTCAAAAGATGATTGTTGCGTCTCCGACTCATTTGTGGACTCGGTGTTCTCCGAATCCGCTCCATTCCCTCCCCGAAACGCGGTAACCATGAGAAGTCCGCCAAAAATTAAGATTGTGACAACAATCCCTCCTCCTATCAAGTAAAGCATTTTCTCGCGCGGTCCCAAATTACCCAAAAATCCCCTCATATAGTTATCTCACCTTACTAAGAACCATGCCCAACCCCATAACCGTAAATAATACAAAAAGCCCCGTATGCCGAACGGAAAACCACCCATCGGTTTGGGTTCCCACTGAAGCGGCCAACTCTTTTCGGGACTTTTTATTCGGATTAATGGTAATGGTGCGGGTGGCCACCACCCCTTGCTCACCGGCTTGCGTCGTAACTTCGAGTGAAGTACGCGCGTTCGCTTTGACATCCAACGTAAACTCCGATTGCGGTCCGTCCTGTTTTATATCTCCGTTGACACGGAAAATATGATTAAGAGTTTTTCCGGTCGGAAAAGACTTCGGCCGAGCTTGAAAGGTAATCTTTTTATCTTCCCCCACCACCAGGGTATCTTTCCCTATGGCAACTTCCTGCCCCGTTTCGGTTTCGGAAGCTCGAACATGCACTGAAGGCTTTTTAATCCCAATTGTGGTCTCGCCGTAGTAGCGTACGTTTCCGCTTTTCCGATCCTTCACGGAAACATTAATATTGTAAGAACCGCCATACCCTTTAAACTCTTGAAATGACGGTTCGTACGTCCCTCGAGCAAATATGTCTCCGTCCATACGCCAGACTACATTACTATTCGGAAAACGCCTGGTCGCGCGCAACTTAATAACATCCCCTTTACCGGGATCAAACGGTCGATAATCAATATTCGTACGCTCATAAACGTCAAAAGAAAGCGTTCCCGTCTTTGTGGTACCATTGGGAAAATCAACGTCCACACGCACAAGATGCGGTCCTGTCTTTTGCGGAGTGAAGTAAAATCCGGTTTTCTCGGTTCCGTTTTTGGTCATAACCAGTTTCTCCCCGCGTTTGACGGTCCACGTGTAATCAGCGTTTTTGAAGTCCAACGCCTCATTGATATGTTTTTGCACCACTACAAATTGCAATTTATTCCCTTGGTACAGCTTCGTGTTTTGGAGAAGGATATTCATATCTCCCTGGGAAGTATTGCGGGTATAAAACAGATCGGAATACTGTTGTTTAACATAGGTGTTGATCAGGGTATTGAGTTCCGCCTGGGTTTCCGGATTTTTAAAGAGCTTATTCTGTATTTGATTTCCGCGTTTTAAGAGATCTTTCCGACTGAGGTTCCC
>JAHEOE010000050.1 GCA_018609785.1 Minisyncoccota bacterium
AATCAACGCTCCCGCGCCCGCTTGACCGGGGTTTCCTCGAGATGCGCCGTCGGTGTAAATGGTCAGGGAAGGCATACAAGACTGTTAGGTTTCGGCTAAGAGATAGTCGGTAAGGTTGTGGAGATGGGTTTCTAACAATTCGGATTGAGACTCAAATCCTTGCAGTCCCGGTTGGGTGTTTACTTCCACTAGTCCAAGGATATCATCATTGTCATCCAGAAGAAAGTCAGTGGAGAGGATGCTTTTCGGAAACACGGAATGTATCGGATGAAGAATTCGCTGAGCATGAGAAACGATTTCGGGAACGTCCTCTAAGGACAGGAATTCCATGGTCGCGCCTTGACTTATATTGGTATAGAGCGAATGGGAAGACGCTTTACGCATATATGCATATTCCGGCTCATCTCCTATAAAAGCTATGCGAATATCTCGCGGTGATTGACTCGTAGGGAGAAGAGCTTGTTGAACTATTTGTCTGTCGGTGTGTTGGGGAATATCTGAGGTGATTTCAACTTCTTTTCCGCCGGTGCCGAATAACGCCTTAAATACTTGATAAGAAGAGTTGGTTATCAAATTCGAGGGAGGAATATGTCGGGGAATATAATGGGTTTTAGGCAAAGAGGAATGAAAAATGAGACTCTGCGCTAGTTTATTCTTTAAAATTTCTGTCATCTCAGGATAATTGAGTATCGGGATATATGTGGCGAGATGTTTTTTTTGTTCCAGACGAGAGTAGTCAGGATGAGAAGGGGTATAATGTGAAAAGTCGGGGCATTTGTCATAAATTACTGTAGGTGAAAAAGTATCTTCTCGTTTTCTCCACCCATACGAGGTGTACTCCCAAAATCGCTGAAATTCTCCTTCTTTGAACCATTGAATGGACCCTCGTAATAAAGAGATATTTAAAGATTCACAAATATCTCCCCACAAATTGTATGCAAATTTTTGACCTTCTGAAAAGTTGGGGGTATCATAGTTCCAATCGTCTCCTCCATATAAAATAAGGATAGTGGATTCCATAAAGACAAATTATTTATTAGGGTCTACTAAGAAACTTTTTAGATCACGTTTACCCAATAACACCTTATAATTGAGTTGTGATCTGTCACTAATAGAAAAAAGGCATGTATATGATTTTTCTTCTATTTTAACATTTAACCGAATATAAGGTCGAATTGAATATCCGTTTCCCGAACGAACAATAACTACTTTTGCTAAGATTTTTGAAGAGTCATTTTTTAGTTCAGTATTGATTTCATCCGAAATTTGGTTAAGTTTATAGTAAGGTTGCTCCATATCAATGTTTAACGCATCAAATTCTTCAAAGACTCGTTCATATCCGAGTTCTTTAACCAACTCGCTGTCAATGCTTGAAGAATCGGCTCCTGTATCCACTTTGGCTCTGATATTTATAGTTATATTGTCAGAACCAAGTAAGGTGATAGGGTGAGTAAGACCGATCACCTGTTTCCCGGTAATGTCTTCCACTTCTTCTTCAATTTCGCCGCCGAACAGATCTTTCGCTATGCGTATCCCCCGAGAGGTGGACGGTTCTTTGAGTCCGTGCACCTTTTCCAAGCGTTCTTTGAGCGGGGAAAGATTGGCAATCTGAATGGCGAGTCCCGGTCGGGCATTGGCTTCCAAAACCACCGGACCCTTTTCTCGATCGAGCGCAATGTCAATTCCCGTAAAGCCCAGGTTGGTTACTTTTGCCGTTTCGATAGCTACCCGCAAAATTTGGTCCCATTTGGGGAGTTTGATCCCGGAGAGGGTTTGGCCGGTGTCGGGTAACGTTTCAATGAGGTGATCATTCATGATGGCATTGGTGGTGATGCCGCGCGCAATGTCAATTCCAATGCCGATTCCGCCGGCGTGCAGATTGGCCGCTCCGCCCGATTGTCGGGTCGGGAGACGCAACATAGCCATTACGGGCGTGG
Organism: Minisyncoccota bacterium; assembly: GCA_018609785.1. Classification (GTDB taxonomy): domain Bacteria; phylum Patescibacteriota; class Minisyncoccia; order SW-4-49-11; family SW-4-49-11; genus SW-4-49-11. The sequence continues at coordinate 1,938 of JAHEOE010000050.1, forward strand.
AATTGAAGACCACGACGCGAATATCGGGTATCCCTTTATAGGCTAAAGGACGGAAAAACTTCGTCATTTGGATTCGTTCTTCAAAAAAGGCGGTGTCGGGGGTGTTCGTTTTCGAAAACGATCCGTCAAGGATATTGTAGACGTGGTTGCGGACTCGAGACTCGGGGAAGTAATCTCCTTTACGGCGTACCCAGACGCGCTCTTCCTCAGCTTTGCGTTTTTGCTCTCCGTAGAGCACGACAATTCCCTCACCTCCGAAGCCCGCGGCCGGTTTGAGGACGAAACTCGAGGGGAGATTTTCAAAATTAAATTCGCGAAGGTCTTGATAGGTGGCGATTTTACCCAGGAGGGCCGGGGTAGGGATTCCATTTTTCTCCAAAATGCGTTTGAAGCGGATTTTGTCATCCACCCGTTCAATGGCCTTTCGTTTGTTATACGGTTTGATATACGAAATATTCCGGGCATTCATCCCCAATATTTTTTGACTCTCTTGTATCCCTTTAATCCAGCGTTCCAACATAAGCTAGGATCTTTGAGACCATATCTTACGGAACCGAATGTACTCGTTTATCCGCAGACCTTTCCAGCGACCGAGGAAAATAATGATGAGAAAGACCAATAAGATGATCCAGGTGTTCTCAAGGGTGAAGGTTCGGATGGGCTGATAGGTGACGATGAAATAGCCGATCGTGGACAAAAGAAGCGTCTCCAGAGAAAGAATGAACGCGGTTTGATACCCTTTCTCCATCTGGACGTTGATGAATTTTTCAACCAGAGTAATGATAATCAGTAACGGATAAATGGAGAGACCGATGAGTACGGTGCGATCATTGTAGGCTCCCTCTATCAACAACAGGAACATACTGAGCACGGTTATGGAGAGAATCAGGGCCATCTTCGGCAGATAGAGAATCCGGACCCGTTGGAGAAGATAATGGACCAGTGTGGCTACGCTTAAGGCCAAAATGAAGATTGCCGCTCCGTACCGGAACCCGGTGGAGAGAAAGGCGAACGTGATAATAAGCGGTGTGTAAATGCCGAACGCTTTAATTCCGACCACCTGGCGGGAAATGACGATAAAGGCGGCCAGAATCGGAAACATCAATAAAATCACGATGGTTTCTTCCGGCACGCCGTTACTGGTGAGAAAGGTTAAGAGTGG
>JAHEOE010000051.1 GCA_018609785.1 Minisyncoccota bacterium
CCCAAAAATTCATTCCAACTTTGAATACCATATATTTTTTTAGTTGTTATCCACGAACGTAATCGTGGATCTTTATGGTAATTATGGCAGAAAGACTTAAACTTATTTGGAATCTCCAAAGTCTCTACCAAATTGAACCATCCTTTTCGAGCTTCTTCCAATGTGGGATATGGTTCTGCGCTTTCGTGGCCGGAAAGTATCTCATACAAGGAAAGAACCCGATTATCCCAGTCAAAAGCAACGGAAATATCATCTTCCATCAGACGAGAATCATCCTCGGAATCATGGAGGCGCTGATACGCTTCCCGTACCTTTTCTTCCAAATCTTCCAACTCCCGAATCTTTTCCATATTCCCCACAAAGTCTACAAACACCGCTTGGTCTTTGGCTTCATGAACTCGGAGAATCCGCCCCAATTGCTGCCAAATTATGGTGGAGGACTGAGTGGAGCGCAAAGATATTCCATACTTCACAAACGGAAGATCCACACCCTCATTCAGCTTGTTGATGCTGATGAGGTATTGAATTTCCCCATACCGAAAGCGCGTAAGCGTACGTTCGTTATGCGGATTCTCATAGGAGATAATTTCCGCTCGCGGAAGGTGGGATTTGACTTCTTGGGCGTGCGGCAACGAACCGCAGAACACAAGTGCTTGCTCCTGACCGCATTCTTCTTGGATCATGGCGCACTCGTCCGGCGTGGCATTCCGAGAAAATACCCGGCGCTCCACCTCGTTTCGAGAAATCCGATTATTATACATATCCGCTTGGAGTTGAGCCAGCTCTTCCTCGGATATTTGCCGAGAACGGATTTTGACCGTAGCCGGCGTTAAAATGCCTTCCGTAATCGCGGTGGCAATATCAAGCGTAACGGACTCGGACCCGAAAATGTCTCGAATATCTGCCTTATCCATCCGGTTCGGAGTGGCCGTCATACCCAACATCCACGTACAGGATGGAGCGAGTTGTTCCAAGACCAACTCATATCTGGGAGCTTTCGTGTGATGCGCCTCATCAATTATCGCATAAGAGAATCGATCTAAAGGAAACGTATTCTTTTCCATCAGAGAATACACTGTCTGATACGGAACCACATAAAATTGTGAGGTCCCTCGCCAGCCACTCTTATGCGGTACAATCGGCTCTTGCCCAAACTCCTGAGTGATGTTCTCAGCAAGCATATCGCAGATTTCATGCGTATGCGCCAGGAAAAGAACCTTTTCTTGCTCAGCCAAAAATTTACGTAAAATTTTAAAGGACGTATAGGTTTTGCCGGTGCCCGTGGCCATGACCATCAGAGCACGACCGTTGTTTTGCAGATCACGCACCACAGATTCCGTAATCTGTTCTTGATACGCGTCCAGCTTGATTTGAACGTCACGGGACTTGACTGCCATTGGAATTCCTCCTCAATATTCAATTGTTAAAGTGCACACCTATGTTATACATATAAAACAATTTTGTCAATCAAACATATAGATGGATTTGCGAACGCATATCAAACGTAGAATAACTCCTCCGCCCCTTGCGGGGCACCTCACTCTTTATCGAAGCTTGGACGGTCACTTAAGAAACAGGATGTTTCTTACGGCCTCTGTAAAGAGGCCTATCTTCAGAGGGACTGCCACATCGACGTTTAAAGGATGATAGGACGAATATGCAATCTTTTAAAAGAGGAGGACACGACTTGTTTTCCTCCTTTAAAAAGGAGGAAAAGACAGCAAGATACATTCACATAAGAATATCTCTATAGCAAAGTTCAATAGTATATCAAACTTGCTACCTGCTACTCACTACGTGCTACTGTTGGCACAACCGTATATCACTCCTCCTTCTTCTTCGGATTCTCCGCGTACTTGCACTCCGGATACCGGTTACACGCATGGAACTGCCGCCCCTTCTTGCTCTTCTTGACCACCAGCTCTCCTTCGCCGCACTCGGGGCACGTCTTCCCCACTTTTTCTTCAATTTTCTTCATACCTTTGCACTCCGGGTAGCGCGAACAACCGAGGAACGGACCGTATTTGCCGCGCTTGACCTCCATTTCGGCTCCGCACTCGGGGCACGCCTCCCCTTCGAACTGCTTGTCATATTCCTTTTCTTCGTCCGTCTGATCCTTAAAGTCACAGTCCGGATACTGCGTACACGCAATGAATTTGCCGTACCGCCCGAGCTTGAGTTCTACGTTCGCCCCGCATTTCGGACAGGTACGATCCGGCAGGATATAGGCGTACTTATCGACATTCTCTTCTCGCTCTTCCAAGTGTGTGATGAACGGCTCGTAGAACTGCCGAAGCATCTCGGTGTAGGCCTCCTTCCCTTCCGCAATTTCGTCCAACTGGTTCTCCAACTGAGCGGTGAACTGCACATCCACGATATTCGGAAAATGGGTAACCAGCATATCATTTACGATGCGCCCGGTGTCCGTGGGATAGAACCGTTTTTGCTCGTTCTTCTCCACATAACCGCGGTCCTCAATGGTGGAAATGATCGTGGCATACGTAGACGGACGTCCGATCTCGTATTTCTCAAGCATTTTGACCAAGGTGCTCTCGGTGTAGCGCCCGGGCGGTTGCGTGAAGTGTTGATGACCGGTGATCTCCGTGGTGGTAAGCGGTTCTTCGTTTTGCACCTCCGGTAAATATGTATCGTTCGTGCGGATGGGGTAACTCGCCATGAACCCATCGAACTTCATCACGCTTCCTTTGGCTCGGAACGCATAGTCCCTGTCCGTATCTTCCACGGTTACGGTCTGCGCGTTGAACTCCGCCTCCTTCATCTGGGTCGCCATGAACCGACGCCAAATCAGGTCATACAGTTTGAACTGTTGGTTCCCCAAGTATGGCTTCACGTCTTCGGGCGTCAGAGACGGATACGTAGGCCGAATCGCCTCGTGCGCTTCCTGGGCGTTTTGAGATTTACTCGAGAAGTTGCGTGGTTTTTCGGTGAGGTAATTGGAACCAAACACAGTTTTAACCACATCACGCCCTGCTTTGACCGCCTTTTGGGACATATTCACCGAATCGGTACGCATATAGGTTATCAAGCCGGTCTGTCCTTTACTGCCCAAAGTAATCCCTTCGTAGAGCTGTTGCGCGAGTTGCATGGTCTGTCGGGCATTGAAGTATAACCGACGGGCCGCGTCCTGTTGAAGCGTGGAGGTAATATACGGCGGATACGGCCTTGTTTTGGTCACTTTTTTCTCCACATCCGTCACCTGATACGAACGTTCACGCAGATGATCGAGCAAGGCGTTCACGTCCTGTTCGTTGGTGTAGGAAAATTTCTCCAGTTTGGTGCCGTTGACGTGGGTGAGATACCCCACCAACGGATGGCTCTTATCCGCAGCTTCAAAGGTTCCCTCGATACTCCAGTATTCCTGCGCCTCAAATTGCTCGATCTCCTGTTCTCGTTCTACGACCAAGCGCAAAGCCACGGACTGCACACGTCCGGCGGACAACCCGTACCGAATTTTTTTCCACAAGAAGGGCGAGAGTTTGTACCCCACGATACGATCAAGCGCGCGACGGGCCTGTTGCGCGTCCACCAGATTTTTATCAATGGAACGCGGATGCTCCAACGCCTCGGTAATCGCGGAGTCCGTAATCTCGTGAAAGACAATACGCTTGCTCTCCTCTGTCGGAATTTTGAGCGCATACGCCAAATGCCACGAAATGGCCTCTCCTTCCCGGTCTTCATCGGTGGCGAGAATCACCTCTTTGTCTTTGGCTTCCTGCCGTAGTTCTTTGAGCACCTTCTGGGCCTTGGATGGAGTTTGGTACTGCAGTTCGAACTCGTTCTCGACATCAATGCCGAATTTGGACTTCGGCAGATCGCGCACATGCCCCATGGAAGAGACGACGGTATAGTCTTTCCCAAGGAATTGTCCGATGGTTTTGGCTTTGGTGGGGGATTCGACAATGACTAAGTAATTGGCCACAGCTAGTCGGTTACGTGTTTCAACTTTAAATGGTTATAATATAGCACATAGGGTTTGTCAAATAAAAAACCCCCAGCAAGTTACTGGAGGTTACGATAAAAAATCTAAAAAGATATAGTTCTACATAATCTTATCCTGCGGAAGACAAGATGAAAGCTTTCCCCCTGGCTGGAGAATGTTATATGTCCCACTCTCCACATCATAATATAAGGTACTACTTCCATATGACTGAGTGGGTCCGCCCCAAATTTGCTTTTCTTCGTCGGGAGTTAACTCCCGCACTCCTTCAGGAATATCCTTAGAGAGATCTATCTTTTCAGTTTTTCCTTCTTTATTTAAGGAATTAGATTCATTAGAGTTGCTAAATTTTTTCTTAATCCAGTTCAACATCTGTTTCTCCATCCCCGAGGGGAATACGTCATCTTTTATTATCCTCGAGGACAGCGGACACACCGACGATTCGATGTATCCGAGTGCCCTCGACGATTATGATTTTCACACCCCATCCGTATTGGCATTCGGGGCACTGTACGTATTTTGTACCAAAATACCGCGAATATGTTCGGCACGTTCTTTATCGAGCCCGGGGATTTTCCCTTCGGACCGTTCTTGAGAATTGTTCCCCGCGGTGTGAATCTCAATTGTTGAGAGTCCCAACAGACGCGCGAAAATGTTCCGTTGTACGTTCACATTCTGAATACG
>JAHEOE010000052.1 GCA_018609785.1 Minisyncoccota bacterium
ATGGCTATAAATGAGTAAAGTTCCGTCTCTCTTGGAGAAATTGTAGTATATGATATTTGTTCTCACTTTCCTCGCGGCGTTGGCGGTAAGCCTCGGCACGTTTTTTACGGTCCTGAAGATGCCCGGGGTGCGTAATCTGGTTCCCGACAGGCAACGCGCGCGAGATATTCATACCGAGCCGCGTCCGCGCATCGGAGGACTGGTGATTATTCCTTTGTTTATCTTCGGGTTTTGGTTTTTGACGCATTTTTCGGGCGAGACGTTTGAAATTCTTACGTGGAAGTCTCATTATGGGGGGATTGTCTTTGGTGCGGCGGCGTTGTTGGTGTACGGCCTTTGGGATGAGCGGCGCGATTTGGCCTGGTATACTCAGCTGGCGGTGCAGGCGGGGATTGTACTTGCCGTGGTGGAGACGGACATTCGTATCCACGAGATTCGCGTACCGTTTATGGGTCTTGTCAATCTGGACTGGATTACGGGTGTGCTTGTGGGTGTTGAGTGGATTTTCCCCGCGGACCTGCTGGCGTTTGTATGGATTTTGGCCGTTATGAACGTGGTGAACTGGCTTGACGGCGTGGACGGACTCGCCGGCGGAGTGGGTGTGATCGGATTTGTCATTTTGGCCGCGCTCTCGCTCTCGGCGACCGTCGGGCAACCCCATATCGCCCTGATTGCTCTTCTCTTGGCCGGGCTCTACGCCGGGTTTTTGGGGTTTAATTTTCATCCGTCTCGCATATTTTTGGGCACGCCCGGGTCGATGTTTTTGGGGTTTATGCTGGCCGTCTTGGCCATGGTCAGCGGCGGAAAAATCGCCACCGCCGCTCTGGTCTTGGCCTTTCCCATTATTGATGCCGTGTTTGTGATCGTGACCAGGCTGCGTGCCGGAGTTTCCATCTTTCGTGCCGATAACCGCCATCTTCACCATCGGCTGTTGGCGTGGGGGCTTGGTCAGCGTCAGGCGGTGCTCTTTTTGTACGCGGTGAGCCTTTTGTTCGGCGGTTCGGCGTTGGTTTTGCAGACCCAGGGCAAGTTTGTCGCCTTTCTCGTCGGGCTCGCGGCGATGGGCTCCTTGTATCTGTGGTTGACGTCGATGAAGGACAGGAGCACGTAGCAGGTAGCGGGTAGCAAGGTATTAGAATGTAGAATCTGGTATTTAGTAAAGAGAAGTGAGAAGTCTGAAGCCAGAATCTGGAATTTAGTATTTAGAATATAGAATAGAAGTAAGAAGCCGGGGATATACGGGTGCGGGTACGGTTGATATATGTTTCCTTCGGAAACGATATACAGTTGCGGATACAATTGATACACGGTAGATATACGGTTGTGTATGGTAGTTCGTCGACACGGAAATCCCACGAAAATAGGCTTTCCTCTTGGAAAGCCGTAAAAAACACCAGAGTGTTTTTTAAGTGACCGATCAAACTTCGACCGACTTTCCCTAACGGGCCTTTCCTCCTTTAAGAAGGAGGAAAACACAGAATAAGAATGTGTTCTACTTTTCTTTTTTCAAGACGTGTGCTATCTTACATATATATGACGGAACTGGAACGGATCAAAACCACTCTCTGCGAGTATATGGATGAATTTCGGCACTATTACAATGTCGAAGAAATGGGAGTATTTGGCTCGCTGGTACACGGGGATAACACCGGGGAAAGCGATGTAGATATTCTCGTTCGGCTGAGCTCGCCGATCGGACTTTTTAGATTTGTTCGCCTAGAACGTCGGCTGGAGGAAATTCTTGGGTATGACGTGGATTTGGTTATGAAAGACGGGTTAAAGTCCGCTATAAAAGAAGACATTCTTAAAGATACGCACTATGTCGAGGCGTAGTGTGTTTTTGTATATTCGTGACATTGTGGAGGCTATCGAGCGTATTGAGTCTTATACCAAGGGACTGACCGAAGAAAGGTTTCGAGAACAAACACTTATCCATGAAGCTGTTCTGTGGAACTTTCAAATAATAGGTGAAGCCGCACGGCATATAGAATCCGACTTTTCCGATGAAGAGGCAGATACTTCTGTGCCATGGAGGGATATTATCGATGCTCGGAACAAAATCACTCACGAATACTTTGGGATTGACTTGGGAGAGATTTGGTATGTGATTGAATATGAGTTACATCCGTTAAAAAAACAGGTTCTGGAACTTGAACACAGATATTCCCAATCGGAATAGAGGCACTACGAATTGAAATACGTTCTCCCTATTTGCCCCAAGGGGAGCGGTATGTGCTATACTGTGTACAGGTTATGAAGCGGGCAACATACAAACAAAACGGGTACAGCGTACTGGAAGTGCTTTTGGCGGGAGCGATTTTCGCGCTCGCGGCCTCGGGCATTATCGCGGCGATTTTGTTTGCGCGTCAGTCCTCGGAGACCGCGAATTTTCGGGATGAGGCGCAGGCCATGGCCAAAGAGGGGGTTACCGCGGTCAAAAGCATTCGCAGTCGGGACTGGAGCAAAGTGAGCACGGGCAACGGACAGGCGCTTTCATTTGATGAGAGTACCTCGCAATGGTCGTTAATAGAGAATCCGTCCTCCTCGGATGATACCAAAGGGCGTCTGACCCGGCGGATTGATATTACGTCGGGAGACCTCCCCGAGACCAAAAACGTCACCGTACGGGTGGAATACCCGTTGAACCGTACGGATACGGGAGAAATTACGCTCAATAGCTTGCTCGCCAAACTGGACAGCCAGCGATACGGGGGGCCCGGACCAAAGAGTCAGAATTACCGGATTGTGGAGGAAGAGTTGGGTGGCTATACACAAGAGTGTAACCAGAATGATGATGAGTGTCGGTAGGGACCGTAGCACGTAGCAGGAATTTTGATATACGGTTGTTCGTTGCTATGAGCACGTTATGTGGGTAAGTATACCTTACTGTGTTTTCCTCCTTTTTAAAGGATGCTCGAACGAATATGTAATCTTTAAGAGGAGAACACAACCTGTTTCGCTCGCTTACGACCGTATATCTATGGTATATCCACTGTATATCTACCGTATATCGCTCTGTAAGGAGCATATATCCACCGTCCCCGCTACTGTGTATCCAAGGACTCTGTCTTCCGGCTTCTCTCTTCAGGCTTCTAAATACCAGATTCCAAATTCTAAATACCATTCACAACCGTATATCTACTGTGTATCAATTGTATCCGCAATCGTATATCTTCATCTCATTGACCGCTCAAGCAATCGGTATGATATACTAAAGTCAATGAATACGAGCTCAAACCGAACATCTCAAACCAACGGATTTACGCTCCTCGAAATTCTCATGGTCGTGGCGGGCATCGGCATTCTCGCAGGGATCGTGGTCGTGGCTATCAACCCCGCTCGTCAGCTCGCGAAGGCGCGCAATCAGGAGCGGGAAGGTGACGTCAACACCATCCGGAATGCCTTGAAGGAGTACAGTCTTGATAACCAAGGGAATGTGCCAGATGGTGTGACAATTAGTTTGAAAGATATTTGTCAGGGAAATTGTACGACCAACGATTCGCAAGTGGATTTGACCGTCATTCAGCAATATTTGGCCAAAGAAGAATTGCCGCACGATCCGAATAATACGGATAGTGATTCCCTGACGGGGTACAAAGTGGCCGTTTCTCGGCAAGGAAATTACAAGGTGACCGCACCCAAGGCCGAAAATGGAGAGACGGTTGCCGTGGGTCCGGAGAGTATTACCCAATATCCATTGGTGGATTTTCCCGGAGCTGCAGCTGCGTATAGTGTCCGTCTGTTAGATTCGGTATACGATGGTCCGGTAATGACCATTCGTCGTGCCTCTGACGACAATACCAAGGATATTGACTTTGCGGGAGATGAGTTGAATACGTCTCAAATCAGCAATTTCTGTGGGACAAGTAACTGCTACGTCAAAACCTGGCACGA
>JAHEOE010000053.1 GCA_018609785.1 Minisyncoccota bacterium
GTAACTAACGTGTATTATATAAAAAGAGCCCCTCCTGACTAACAGAGGAGGGCGGAGTGAAAATCAGGTTACAGAGATTGGATGTGGGCCCAGATGGGTTCGAACCATCGACACACGGCTTAAAAGGCCGCTGCTCTACCAGCTGAGCTATAGGCCCATACCTTCCATAGTGTATCGTATCCTTGTAACATTGTAAACCAAATGGAAATTTCCTTTACGCACTGCGTGTCGTGTGGTATAACGGGATACGTACCGTGCCGACGTAGCTCAGCCGGTAGAGCGCACCCATGGTAAGGGTGAGGTCGTCGGTTCGAGTCCGGCCGTCGGCTCCATGTCAGAAGTTAAGGTAACTGTTTATGAGTCAGGACAATTTAATAAAAATGCGGTGTACGGAATGTAATGACGGTAATTACTTTACCCGTAAAAATATGGCCAAAGCCAAAGGGGAAAGCACGAAGTTGGAGCTCAAGAAGCACTGTCCCAGATGTAACGCGCACACGCTTCATCGAGAAGGGAAAAAGAGTAAGTAACTCCTTTTTGTAAACCGTAATTATGGTTTACGAGATGGTGTGTGTCTGCTATTATACCGCTAATTAAATAATACGTTTTTATGGATATAACGAAAACCGAATTGGAGAATTCTCGAGTGAAGCTCGATATTACCATCAGTGAAGAAGAAATGCAGCAGTATATTCAGCAGACTGCTCGAAAAGTTTCTCAAAACACCGACATCAAAGGATTTCGAAACGGGGAAGCTCCGGTTGATGTGGTGAAAAAACAAGTGGGAGAGGCTCAGTTTGATGCGGAGTTGAAAAGTACGGCTTTGAATGAAAGTTACCAACAGGCTCTTCAGCAGGAAAATATCGAATCTTTGGGGCAGCCCGAGGTAGATGTTGCTCAAGAACCGTATCAAGGTGGTGAACTTTCCTATTCGGCGACGATAAGTGTTCTTCCTGAATTGGAGTTGCCTGATTACAAATCCATTGCTCGTGGTGTGGAGTATGAAGCACCGGAAGTTACCGAAGACGATGTCGAACGAACTAAGTCTCAACTTCTCCTTTCGCGCGCCAGCTACACCTCTAAGTCCGAACCGGCCGAAGAGGGAGACAATGTTGTTGTTGATTTTCGCGTAGAAAAAGACGGTGATACCTTGGATCAAGCCGAACAATACTCTATTCGTTTGGGAGATAATCAAGTGGTGGAAGAGTTTGAAAATCAGCTGTATGGAGTGACCGCCGGAGAAGAAAAAGAACTTGCCGTGCCGTTTCCGGAAGATCATCATGACAAACGTCTTGCCGGTGAACAGGCAACGTTTCATGTCACGGTTAAAGACGTTCAGAGCGTAGATAAACCGGAATGGAACGACGAATTGGCTGCAACACTTACCAACGGACAAATGACGACCATTTCCGAAATTGAGGAACAGATTAAGCAGAATGTGGAACAGGAAAAGGCGGAGTCTACGCAACGGGATTATCGTCAGAGTATTATGGATGCCATTCTTGAAGAAGTAGAGGTAGACCTCCCGGAAGTTCTTATTGAGCGCGAACTTGATCAGATTATGTCTGAAATGGAGCAAAAGGCATCTCAATCGGGTGATTCTTTGGATTCTTATCTTGAGCGTCAGCAAAAAACAAGAGACGATCTTCGGTCGGAAATGCGTGGACAGGCGGAATCTCGGGTAAAGCTTATGCTTACGCTCAGAAAAATTGCGGACGCGGAAGAATTCCAGGTGGATGACAATCAAGTGGAGCAGCGTGTTGAGTCCGTTCTTTCGCAATATAACGAAGAGGATAAGAAGAATATTGATCGCGGTCGGTTGAAGTTGATGGTTGAGGGAGAATTGATGGACCAGAAAGTTATTGAATGGTTGGCCGGTCTCTCTTCAAAAGCTGGTGAAAGCGTTGAAGACGATTCTGAAATGTAGGGAAATAGGATCCCGGAAGCGTCGGGCGCTTACCTTATTGACAGGTCCGGCGCTTTTCGGTATACTTGAGAATACATTCGCACGTTAACGTATGTGTTCTCGTCCCGAGCCCAAACCAAAATGGGTGGGTTCGGGTGCGAGAAACGCACCGAACTTTCACAAGTGAATTTTATGCAATAACCATAAACGGACCAGAATCTAAAAGACGAGTGGTTAAGGGTGTATGGCGGATGCCTAGACATCAGTAAGCTAAGAAGGACGTGGCAAGGCTGCGATAAGCCTCGGGGAGCCGTTAAGCGGGCGTCGATCCGGGGATTTCCGAATGGGGAAACCCGTTGTGGCAAACCCACAACGTCCGTGCGTTGGACCGCACGGGAGCCAAACCCGAGGAAGTGAAACATCTCAGTACTCGGAGGAAAAGAAAGCAACTGCGATTTCCTTAGTAGTGGTGAACGAAGAGGAAACAGCCCAAACCCAAATACGCTTTGGGGGTTGTAGGAAAGAGACGGCACCTTTCGAAGGTGGATATAGAGCATATGTTAGTTGAAGGAGTTGGAAAGCTCCGCCGCAGAACGTGATAGCCGTGTAAACGAAAACATATTGTTTTGTATTGGTCTCTTCTCCTGAGTAAGACGAGGCACGATAACCTTGTCTGAATCTGCCGGGACTAGTCCGGCAAGGCTAAATATTCACTGATGTCGATAGTGGACCAGTACCGTGAGGGAAAGGTGAAAAGTAGCCCGGAAGGGCAGTGAAATAGACCTGAAACCATACACCTACGAAGAGTCGGAGTCCCTCCTTGGTTTGATTACGGATACCAAAGCAACAGAGTTGTAACATATCGGTGCTCAAGCCAAGGAGGGATGACGGCGTGCTTATTGAAGAACGATCCAACGAGTTAGTTCTCGTCGGCTTGCTTAAGTCCGCTACAAACGGATGGAGGCACAGGGAAACCGAGTCTTAACGGGCGCCAAAGGTCGACGGGACTAGACCCGAAACCGGGCGAGCTACTCATGACCAGGGTGAACTCTGAGTAATATCAGAGGGAGGCCCGAACACACTGCTCGTGCAATTGCAGGTGATGAGTTGTGAGTAGAGGAGAAATTCCAATCGAGCTCGGTAATAGCTGGTTCTCTCCGAAATAGCTCTCGGGCTAGCGTCGATCGGTCGTATCCGGGGGTAGAGCTCTGAATGGGAGCGGGGGGTTCGCCTACCCTTCCCAACCAAACTACGAATACCGGATATGCAAGATCGGCAGTTAGAACGTGGGGGCTAAGCTCCATGTTCGAAAGGGAAACAGCCCAGATCGCCATCTAAGGTCCCTAAATCTACACTCAGTGGGAAAGGTTGTGTTTCTTCTGATACAGGCAGGAAGTTGGCTTAGAAGCAGCCATCTTTTAAAGAGTGCGTAATAGCTCACTGCTCTATTCCCTCCTCAAGAGGGATAGGAAGGGATGCGCCGAAAATTTAGCGGGGCTTAAGTGTAGTACCGAAGATGCGGAATGTAACGACTTCGGGACAGGGAGAAAGATGTATTTCTTTCCCTTATCCCGAAGTGTGCGTTACGTTGGTAGGAGAGCGTTCCCGTGGCGCTGAAGTCGTACTCGCGAGAGACGGTGGAGCCTCGGGAAGTGAAAATGTTGGAATGAGTAACCGCAAGTCCAGTGAGATTCTGGGCCACCGGAAGCCTAAGGTTTCCTCTGCAATGCATGTCAACAGAGGGTTAGCCGGTCCTAAGGCAAACTTCGGACAACGGAGGTAGCCGATGGTAAACGGGTTAATATTCCCGTGCTGGTAGTGGCTTGGTAAATGTGGGGACGCAGGCTGGTAGGCTTCGTGTCTTTTCGGAACGAGGCATGTATATGTGTGTAGGCGGGCGTTTGAGGCAAATCCCATCGCCATTCAACGTCGAGACATGTACAGATTTCTCTCTATGAGAGAAAAATGAAGCCGACCCAATCTGACAAGAAAAGCCGCTATACCCAAGTTTCTTGGGATCCACTACCAACCGTACCGCAAAACTGACACAGGTAGGCAGGTCGAGAAGACCAAGGTGAACGGGTTAGTCCTCGTTAAGGAACTCGGCAAAACAGCGACCGTAACTTTGGGATAAGGTCTTCCGAATCTTTAAAAGGTTCGGACGCAGCGAAAGACCCCCTGCGACTGTTTATTAAAAACACAGGTCCATGCTAAAGCCACAAGGCTGATGTATATGGGCTGACTCCTGACCAGTGCTGGAACGTTAACGGCGGGGGTGAAAGCTCACCGCCCGAAGCGCCAGTGAACGTCGGCGATAACTATAATCGTCCTAAGGTAGCGAAGTTCCTTGTCTGGTAAGTTCAGACCCGCTTGAAAGGAGTAACGACTGGGGGACTGTCTCAACGAGGAGCCCGGTGAAATTGCAATGACGGTAAAGATGCCGTCTACCCGCGGCAGGACGGAAAGACCCCGTGGAGCTTTACTACAGCTTGGTATTGTACATTCGTTTGCCTTGTTCAGCATAGGCGGGAGGCGATGATTGCTTAGCTCCGGCTAAGCAGGAGCCATCAGTGAGATACCGCCCTTGGCTTCCGGGTGTACTAACTTGTGCTTAATCCACACAAGGACAGTGCCTGGTGGGTAGTTTGAGTGGGGCGCTCGCCTCCTAAAAGGTAACGGAGGCGCTTAAAGGTTGGCTATCCCGATATGGAAATTCGGGAGATAGGGCAAAGCCAAAAGCCAGCTTTACTGCAAGGGAGATAACCCGCGCTGTAGCGTCGTGCTACACTTGTGATCTTCTTACGAGAGGATTGCTCGAGTTGCGAGAGCAGAACTTAGTGAACCGATCGTCCTTCATAGAAAGACGTGAGATCAGCAAACAAAAGTTACCCCGGGGATAACAGGCTAGTCTGGCCCAAGCGTTCATAGCGACGGCCAGGTTCGGCACCTCGATGTCGGCTCGTCCCATCCTGGGGCTGAAGAAGGTCCCAAGGGTTTGGCTGTTCGCCAATTAAAGGGGCACGCGAGCTGGGTTAAGACCGTCGTGAGACAGGTCGGTCCCTATCCGCCGTGGGCGTGTAAGTGCCTGAGGAATGCCACTCCTAGTACGAGAGGACCGGAGTGGACGAACCTCTGGTGTATCAGTTGTCGCACCAGCGGCATTGCTGAGTAGCTACGTTCGGTTTGGATAACCGCTGAAAGCATCTAAGCGGGAAGCCATATCCAAGATGAGGCACTATATCGCGGTCCTGGAAGACTACCAGGTTGATAGGTCATAGGTGTAAGCGCAGTAATGTGTTGAGCCGAGTGATACTAATACCGCTTCCGCTCGTCTTTTAGGTTTTGGTTCGTTTATATATGAAATATTGCATGGTCAAGCCATATGAAATGCTTGCCAATAGTTGTGAAAATCAAACATTGAGCATGCGTTCATCTGGAGCTTAGTATTGTTCTTCGGGAACAGAAAATCTTTATGACTTTCATGAAACGCCGGAGGATATCTTTAATTGACCATCAATATCTAAAAAAGGGGATACGAATGCCCTTGTGATTAGGCATACGGGGAACCACCTGATCCCATTCCGAACTCAGAAGTTAAGCCCGTATGCGTCGATGATACTCGCTAGAGGCGGGGAAAGTAGACGTTCGCAAGGGCGTTTGTGTCTCTTTTTTTATAGTATAGATTGTAAATTGCTTATGTATAAAGGAGTTACTGTTGGTATTATTAGAGACCATCTCAAAAATAAACTTTTGGTTCCTCTATTTTACGCATATGAAGGTGACAGAGCGTATAAACGAATTTTGGGTATGGTAGGCCGTAGGCGTTAAATGCCAGTGAATACGTCTCTGTCGCCTTCATAGACTTTTATCTAGAATAATTTTGAGATGACTTCTAGTATGGAATGGAGTACAAGGTTTTCCAGTTCCTTTTAAATCTGAGTCAGAACAACAAAGTACCGAACCAACTGATTCCTGATTCGGTAAGACAACTTCCGGAATTATATATGAGACGGATTTTGAAAAAGAAATAAAAAATTAGAGTCTATTATATCACACATATGGTTCTTTTTTCCGTAAGGTTTATGATAATATGAGTATAAGTATTTGTGTGTGTTATGACTCATCGAGAACGTCAATTGAAAAAAGGAATTGTTGCCGGTATTTATGGAGTGATAGGTATGGGAATTTTTGCTGCGATAGCTTTTTTAGTTATCCCCGGTGAATCTCCCGAACAGCCATCA
>JAHEOE010000054.1 GCA_018609785.1 Minisyncoccota bacterium
AACGGGGCTTTCTCGTTTCTGGCTCTTACAAAAAATGCTTGAACCAGTTGGATCAAGCACCCGAATGAAGCCTACCAAAAAACATACTATTGTGCATTATGTTATTACTGAACTGCTTAGTTGCTTACAGCAAGATTAAACTTCCTTTATATCGAAATTCGTCATTTTTATAGTGATATAAGTCAAATTTTATAAAAAAGTGACTGCTCCCCGCCCTGTCGGGCGAGGCTTCCCACTTCCTAGGCCGCAACCGTCTGTATGACGGATTTACGCTGGCCTCCATGGGCAGAAACGACGAGTCCCGCCGCTTGTAATTCCAGTATGCCCCTGCGTTCAATGTTTATCGCCGCGTTGATATCGCGGTCATGTTCAACTCCGCATTCAGGACATTGCCAGATTCGTTTATTTAACTTCATCTCCGGCATTTTGTGACCGCAGCAGTGACAGGTTTTTGAACTGGCAAACCATTGATCCAGTTTCACCAGATGTATACCTTTCTCTGCGGCCTTGTATTCCAGTTTTGTGATGAATCCAGTCCATCCGGCATCGCCTATCGCTCGTGCCAGACTGTGATTTTTCATCATATTTGCTGCTTTCAGCGTCTCGACAATTACCGCTTGGTTTTCGTCAACAATTGCACGAGAGAGTTTATGTTGGAAGTCAGCACGGGCATTGGCTATCCGTTCATGTACGCCTGCAAGCTGCATACGGGATTTACGGCGATTCGCACTGCCTTTTTTCTTACGGGATAAGGCTTTCTGTTTACGTCGTAGGTTACGGCTGGCATTGATGATGTGACGGGGATTAGGAGTCTTTTCCCCATTCGATTTAATGACATAGTGCGACAACCCCATATCCAGCCCTGTAACGCCTGATATCAGTACGGGTTTCGCAGGGGCTTCCATTCCGTCATCGCAGAGTAACGAAGCATAGTATTTTCCGGTGGCGCTGCGGCTCAGCGTGATGCTTTTCAGCGTACCTGTAATTTCACGGTGTAAACGCGCTTCAATCGGTGGGATCTTCGGGATTTTGATCGCGCCATCAAGGACTCTGACTCCAACACAATGATAGCTGGATTGTTTCCCGTGCTTACTTTTAAACGTCGGGAAACGGGCTTTCAGCTTCGGATTGAAAAAGTTGGAGAACGCCACATCGAGGTTAATCACTGCCTGCTGTAATGCTATGGAATCATACTCTTTAAGCCATGCGTATTTACGGGATTTTTTTGCTACAGCCAGTAAAGGTTTCAGTTCTTTACGGGGACTTAAACTCATCCCGTGTCGCTGGTAAGCCTGTTTTTTAATGTGAAGAGCTTTGTTGTACGCAAAGCGCACCGCACCGAACTGGGCATTGAGAAATTCCGCCTGTTCCGGTGTTGGATATACGCGTACTTTTGTGGCTCTTAACATAATCGGCGCTCATTGATATAATACTTTTATTTTAACAGGTTAACGGAATATATCAATTGAGTAATCATAATGATTTACTGGCGGGATTCCTCCGCAAGCGGCACAGTGTCAGCAAACTGGTTGTGCATCTGATTTTTACCACGAAATACCGCCGAAAATTGTTTGACGGACGAATGATAGGGCAGTTGCATGATGCTTTTAGCTCTGCTGCCGGAAAACTCGAATGTGAAATTATAGAGATGGATGGAGAGCCAGACCATGTACATCTGCTGGTAGCCTACCCGCCAAAGCTTGCTGTCAGTGTGATGGTCAATAATTTGAAATCTGTATCGTCGCGTATGTTACGCCAGCAGAACACACATTTACGGATGCAAAGTAAAACGGGGTTGTTGTGGTCGAGATCATACTTTGTCTGTAGCACCGGAGGGGCAACTATTGAAACGATCAGAGCCTACGTTCAGAGCCAGTCAACGCCTGATTGATCTTTAAAGCCCTTCGGGCTTTTCGCCTTATATCCCCGCCCGCATTGGGCGAGGGTTTACGGCGTTTTTTGCTAAAATAGTGCCATATTCTAGGATGTTCTGTCATAAAGTACTTTAAAATCAAAGTCTGTACGTGATCCAATAATGCACCTGCACCACCTGCACATTTTTGCCGTGCCTGCACTCGGACTGCCGTATGATCTGTACGAAACAGAAAACCAGCAGCCCGAGCATTTACGCCCGTACTTCAGAGAGAGACTGGAACATTACAGGGAGATTGGGAAAAGGTTTCCGCGCGGGTTTGAGTATGAGAAGGAAGGCTTAACCGGCCAGATAATATCCGGGGCGGTGGATACGTTCACTGCCTCCAGTTCGTCCAGATAATCCAGCCAGGCGTTTAACAGTGCCTTTTCATCATCTTTGATGCGACCAAGTGCCAGTTTTGCCCGTAGTATTTCGGTTTCGGTGTAAACTTCGGCAATCAGCCTTTGCTTTTTTTCTTCTGCCTGCTGAATTAATTCCTCTGCAGTTAACGGAGGGATATCAACCCACGCTGGTTTACCTTTAATAACGCCGCGGACTTTGCCATCCGGCGGGGTTCCGGAAAATTCCGCAAACACCTTACTCTCCACAGACACCAAATCATCCGGCAATGTTCCGGCATTCCGGTAATCATCAAGCATCACTTCAGGGTAAAAGCTGACCGTTGACGGGCTGAAAAAATAGTCTGGTTTATTTTCTGTTTTCATTAGTAACCTTCCGCCTCCCAGTACACAGGATAATTAATGGTACCACCGAGATATAACTGAACACCAGACAATCCAGGCGCACCGCAATAAATCGTTTCTGCACTGCCTGCTGACGATGCGCTGTCGCGTATAGGCAGGGCGCTCACCCCTACGCACTTAGAAGGGAACGGGATCGGAAATTTAACAGGTGAGCCGTTACCGGCACCAAATGCCGGGGTTTTGCCCCACTGACGGATAAGTCCGGTATTTTCGTCTTTTTCGTACCCGTTATCACTTTTAAGTACTGTCCGGATTTTGCTGTATCTGGCATCAAATGTTGAGTAGTCTGCAAGCCAGAGCGTGCCGTTAATGTAAGTGTTCCTGTTCAGGGAAATACCTTCGGCATGCAGTGATACCTCAGAACCGGTAATGTAGTTCCTGAAATATATTGCGGTACCGCCGTCTGTCGGGTTACCAATAAACCAGACCGCTTTATTATTATGGTCACGCCCCTGCGCATAACAGGAGCCATTTTCAGTCGTCGGGCGAATGACAAATGCCGGGCCATCCTGCTTGATAAACAACGGCCCGGTCAGCGTGCCACCGGTGAGGGTAAGAAAGAGTTCTTTCAAACCAAGGTTTGCGGGAATGCAGCCATAACCGGATAAATCCGTAATAATCCCGTCATTACAGCAAACATGAGGGGAAACAATGGCGGTCATCGGCTATATCCG
>JAHEOE010000055.1 GCA_018609785.1 Minisyncoccota bacterium
AATTACTGTTTCAACGAAATCACTCACTGTGTCCTCTGGTTGTGTCCTCCTCTTTAAAAAGAGGAGGACACAACCGGTGTTCCCGAGATACGATATACGAACTACGCTTCAAACAACCGTATATCTCTTCTTCCGACTTCTGGCTTCAGGCTTCTAAATTCCGGCTTCTCACTTCCGGCTTCTCTTTCATAAATTCCAATCACTTGCTACTTAATACATCAGCAAGCGGCGCGTCGATATCTATGCCGGCAATGCGCTTATACACCATTTCAGCGCTGATCAAACAGATGGGAACCCCGATACCGGGATTGGTGTTCGCTCCGACATAAAATAAATTGTCCACGGTGCGGGAGACGTTATTCGGACGAAAAATGGCCGTCTGACGCATGGTATGAGCAAGCCCCAGGGCGGTTCCTTGATACGAATAGTAGTCTCGGGCAAAGTCTTCAACTGAATACAACCGTTTATAGATCACATTCTCTTTGAGCCCGGGTAAGTTCATGTGTTCTTCCAAGGTGTCCAACATTCTCTCCGCATAATGCTCCAACCCTTTCTCAGTATATTCCAAACCGGACGCAACGGGAACGAGCACAAACAGATTTTCATGTCCTTCCGGAGCCACCGTGGGGTCCGTCTTGGACGGAGCGCAGACATATAAGGACGGATCGGTGGGCCATTGCGGATCGTCAAATATTTCAGCGAAATTTTGCTTCCAGTCCTCGGAGAAGAGCAGATTATGATGAGTTAGGGAATCAAACGTCTTTTTTACCCCCAAATACATAATCAATGCAGACGGGGCGAGCGTGCGCATCTCCCAATACTTTTGAGAAAACTGACGATCTTCGGGCGCAAGTAACTGGGTTTCGGTATAGTGGATATCACCGTTGGAGACCACCATGTCGTAAGACACCCGTTCTCCGTTTCCCAACTCCACGCCGGTAGCCCGTTTATGTGTAGTTATAATCCGACTCACCTCGGTTTCGGTGTGAAAAATTACGCCGTGCTTTTGTGCTATGCGCACCAACGCCTTGACCACTTCATACATTCCTCCTTGCGGATAGTACACGCCCATTTCAAAATCAATGTGATTCATAATGCTATAGAGCGCAGGCGTTTTGTACGGCGAACTTCCCAAGAACACGAGCGGATACTGAATAATCTTTTTCACCTTTTCGGACGTAAAGTACCGGGAAACATAGGACTCCATCGGTGAGAACACCGACAACTTGGATCCGTATATCAGTGATCGGAGATTGATAAAATCCAAAAGCGAGTCGTAATTTTTGTACATAAACTCCGCTTTGGCAATTTCATACTGCTGTTGCGCGTTGGACAGATAGCTCTTCAGACGAGGACCGACCCCGGCTTCCAAGGCTTCCAACGTAGGAATATCCGTATTCAGATCGGAGTACATATCCACGGTAGAGCCGTCTTCTTTAAAGAAAATACGGTATGACGGACTCAGTTTGGTCAGGGTCAAATGCTCCTCAACTCGTTCCCCCAACAGATGAAAGAAATTCTCAAAGACATCCGGCATCAGATACCACGAAGGTCCCATATCAAACGTAAATCCCTCCGCCTCAAACCGATTGGCTCGCCCGCCGAGTTGCGTATTCTTCTCGTAGAGCGTAACCTCATGTCCGCGCGCGCCCAACAGACACGCGCTGGCCAAACCTCCGATTCCTCCGCCGATGATGCAAATCCGTGCCATACTGAATGTATAATTTCCCCTATTTTACCATATAAACTCTATTGCCAAGAAATAGGCAATATGCGATACTGGCGGTACAGAAAGCAGCGAGGTACCAATGCACGTAATCAAATCAGAAAAATTGTTCAATATTATTGAACTTAAAACTAGATTTCAATCCCGAGAACTGTTCTTTGATCCTCTTACAATGAAAGTACGAGACGGACGCAATGCCCGCCCGAATCAAAACCGAGAAACCGCCAAATCATTAGGTATTATATAATTTTTCACAGCTCGCGCTTACATAGCGTGAGCTGTCTTCTATCTAACCATTCCGGTATGTCAATCAGCGAATTTAAACAGACCTTCTCGCCATTCCTTTCGCAGGCTCTAGAAGAAAAATACCAGACCTATCGGTCCTACACCGACGACCGACATATTCTTGCCATTCTGGACCATGCGCGAAAGCTGATTGGCACCGGCAAGTGCATACGACCGTACCTGGCGTATACGATGTATCAGGCCTGCAGCGGTTCTCCGAACAGTCGTGTTCTTGACGCGTTGGTTTCTTTGGAATTATTTCATACCTTTGCTCTCATTCATGATGATATTATTGACGAGGGCACCCAAAGACACAGCAATTTGACCGTACACGAATATGTCCGGCAATCATTATCTTCCGACCGTTACGTAACCAACGCCACCCATCACGGAAATGCTCAGGCCATTCTTGTCGGAGATCTGATATTCTCATGGGCGCTGACCAGATTTCAACGCTTTAGTGATCTTGAGCATCACACGCAAGCGCACGATATTTTTGCCCATATGGTCGATGAAGTCGCGATAGGACAGATGATTGATGTAGACACCATGACGCGTGATCATCTCGACGAATCCGCGGTAGAGACTAAAATGAGTCTAAAAACCGCGAGCTATACCTTCATCCATCCGCTTCATATCGGAGCTACGTTGGCCGGATTTCATGATGAAGCTCAATCCTTCTGTCGAAACTTCGGCCATTATTTGGGCGTGGCGTTTCAGACCCAGGATGATATTCTGGATTTAACCGGTAATCCACAAGATATCCACAAGTCCGTACTATCCGATCTACGCGAACATCAACATACGCTGTTAACCGAATATATTCACCATTACGGCACGCTCGAAGAAAATCGCCGACTGCAATCGCTGTGGGGACATGATGCGAACACTGTCTCTCAAGAAGACGTAATCGCCCTTTTTGAACAATCCGGCGCGTTGGACTACGCCCGTCGTTTCGTAACTCAATACTTCTCTTACGCCCGGGAACTGTGCACTTCATCCTCACTCTTGACCGACGACGGTCGAGAAAACCTTCTCGCGTTAATTGCATATCTGGAAAATCGCTCCGCTTAATTTGGTATGGATACATTTACTCATCACGCTTACGAACAAGCACGTCGCATAACTCGAGCCTACGGGAAGCGGTATCACTTCGCTACCCGATTTCTTCCCCATAACCAACGGGAGGCCATTCGCGCGCTCTATGCCTTTTTTCGCATTCCGGATGAGATTGTAGACAACCCCGCCTCGGAACAATCCGTTGAAGATCAGCTCGAAGCATTGGAATCTTGGAAAGCCCAATGGATAGCGACGTACACCGCCGGAACCGGCAAAGAACCCGTCTTACACGCCGCCGCCGATACGTTCCACACGTTCCGGATTCCGTATGCATACAGCGAGGCCTTCTTTGACGCCATGAAGCGAGATCTCACGCAAAGCCACTATAAAACCTACGCGGATTTGCAAACCTATATGTATGGCTCGGCGGAAGTAGTCGGGCTCATGTGCACGTACGTCCTCGGCTTCCGAGACGGGGCATTACCCTATGCGGCCGCTCTCGGCGAGGCCATGCAACTGACCAATTTCTTACGGGATGTGCGAGAAGACTATGAAGACCGAAACCGAATTTATCTTCCCAAAGAAGACATGACTGCGTTTGAGGTTACCGAAGAGCATATTCAGAACCGATGCTGTGATGAGAATTTCCAAAACCTCATGCGGTATGAAATTTCGCGGGCTCGAGAGCTTTATCGTTACGCCGAAGCAGGTATCCCGCTCCTTTCTCAACACGCTCGCTTCGGCGTCTTTCTTGCTGCTCGATTATACGCCTCTATTTTAGAGGAAATCGAGCAAGTAAATTACGATGTGTTTCATCATACGATATCACCTTCCAAACGGAAAAAACTGACCATTCTGTGGAGCTGTTTTAAAATGCGAGGAACACTCAAATAAAGGACAATCTAGAAACCATCTCAAAAGTAGGGGAACTCCTCCGTCCTTACGGACACCTCTTCTTTAAAAAGAGGAGGACACAACCGTAATATACGTCGACACGGCAGTCCTTTCGAAGATAGGCCTCGTTAGAGGCCTTAAGAAACATTCTGTTTCTTAAGTGACTGTTCACTAGTCGAACTGGAGGTTTTTACGTGACCGTCCAATTTTCGAGGGAAAGTGAGGTTTCGTCGATATATAGCATATTCATAGGAAAGAGCAGACTTTTGAGATACGTTCTACTCTTTTAATCCATACCCCGTCCGGAAAATAAGCCATGTCCCAAAAAACACGAGCACCAAAAGAGCGGTTAAAACTCCAAAACACAACCAAACCGAGAC
>JAHEOE010000056.1 GCA_018609785.1 Minisyncoccota bacterium
AGTTGCAACAAGAAGAACGTTCTTCTGTTTCCGAGCAGGAGCAAGAATCTGTTGTTACAAATCAGAATTCTTCTCAAGAAGTTACGGAGCAGAGTGAACCTTCTGCGAGTGAAGACAAGCAAGATGAGTCTTCTCAGACGCAAGAGAATGAAGAGTCCGGTCAAGAAAATCCTGGTTCCGATAGAGAAGAGAAGCAAGAAGAACAAGATGGTAGTTCTCAAGGTCAGGCTAGTCAAGAAGAGAAAGAACGTGAGGATAATACGGAAGAATCTCCTCGTGAAGGAGAAAATTCTTCAGCGGCTAAGAACAATGATCCTCCGGAAAATGGGGAGATGACTGCGGATGAGATTATGAATATGTCTTCGGATCAAATGCTAAACTTTTGTAAGCAAAAATACCAAGACATTAATAATGCTGCCCTGACGAATGCTCCGCAAGAAACAGTACAGAAGTGTGGAGATAGGTTGTCCGCATTGGTTCAGGAAAAGCGAATGAACGAAATCGAAGCGGGAGATCAGTGGAAAATTAATGCCAGTCTGGGTATTAATGCTAACGGTGATCTGTATGGTCAAGCCTCGGCCAGAGAAGGTCGGTTTGAGACCCGTGTTCGGTATTCGCCCGAATCGGATCGATCATTAGATGCCTCGGTTACTCACAGAGTGACTGACAAAGGCGCCACAATTCCAATTAAAGTTGGAGGAGGCGTGAAGAATACCGACGGAAATACCAATATGGGACCTCGTATTGAAGCGGGGCCTGTTCACGTGCAACTGGATGTTGTAAACGGAAACGGAGTTTCCTTTGGTATTTCGTTCTAACGATGCCGTATAAGACAAACTTCCACTGAGACGTGGTTTCGAGACAGTTTGTCCCGCCTACAAAGAAGGCAATAGGTTGAATATCTGAACGCTGTTTTGAGCAGACTATTGCTGAGACGCAATGGCGAGACAGTCCGCTCCCTCATACGGGAACAGCGAGAGAAGAGACGGCTTCTGCTGAGACGCAGTTTCGAGACGGTCGGTTCCACATGTAAGTGAGAGATAGAGATAAGCAGACGAGTGAAGAAAGAAAATATGAGCGAAGCGAGAAGATGAAAGAACGATAGAATAAGAATGATACGAAAGATCAATCGGCCGACTCCGAAAACAGGCCCCTCACCCTTTGGCCTGTAGGGTGAGCGTTCGGAAAGACCGAACCGATCTTTTCAACAATGATATTGTTCTCCGCAAAGGGGAACCGTCAAGTCGGACACCAGAGGCTGGCGAGAAGCCTATAGAATGTGTCCGAACGACGCAAAAGCCTACCGACCCACACTCCCGGTGAGACGGGTCGACGCGGCGTAAAATTTCCATTTCCAATATGAGATTCGCCCCCGGCACAGAGCTCGGGGGTTTTTTAATTGCTTTACATTCTGCGTAAGACACGGTATACTATCCGCGTAACATTCTAAATAAATATTGCATATGGGCATGTTCGACAAATTTTCCAACATGAAAGATCAAATGGGGGAAATGAATGAGATGCGTCAACTTCAGAAAAAGATGGCCAAACAGCGCATCGAAGTCGAAAAAGACGGGGTAAAGATAACTTTGGACGGCACTCAGCAGATTAAGCAGATTGACATTTCCGAAGAGATGCTAACCACCGATAAGAAAAAAGACCTTGAAAAAGCGATTACCGACGCCATGGAAGAAGGAAAAAACAAGGTCCAGCAGACTATGATGGAAGAAATGGGTGGCTAACTCACTCATACGTGAAGAGAAACGATCTGTATGATAGAACGGTTACGGCAGTTGATTATCAGTATTGTCCGGATTCCGGTTGATGGAATGGCAACTCTGGGGAAAGGAGCTATCTTTTGCGTACGAGCTCGGTCTCGAGTGGGAAGTGTTGTACGCGGGGTGATCGGTGTTTTGGTATTAACCATTGGAGCTTTGGGATATATGTTCCCCGGTCCCGTAAATGGCGGAATTGCATGGTGGAACGGGGCCAATGATGTTTTGGCTCAGCCGTCGTACGTCCCGCAAACCGTGGCTCGTCTGGATATAAAGCAACTCCCCGAATCTTCCATCCAATTGGGACTTGATTTACAAGGCGGAGTCCGTCTGGTTTATGATGTGGATACGTCCGAGGTCTCCGAGGATGAACAAGAACGAGCCTTGGACGCGCTCAAAACGAGAATTGAGTCTCGGGTTAACGGACTGGGTGTGTCCGGCGGACGGGTCGTTATAGAAGAGAGCGGAGACAGTACCCGTTTGGTTGCCGAATTGCCCGGCATTGAGGATGTCTCAAACGCGGTGGATACCATCGGGCAGACACCGAGTTTGCAGATTTATCCGGCTAAAGAAGATCAAGAAGCCGTGCAAGAAGCGCGTCAACAGTTACAAGAAAAACAACAAGAACTGCAACAAGCTCTACAAGAGGGACGGGATATCAGTGAGGTAGACGGTCTGGAAGAATTGCAAGATTTGCGTCAAAAAGCATTGCCGTATCAACCGAATAGCGCGGTGGTAACCGGTCAAGAGGTGGAGGGAGCGCAAGTGAATTTTGATCCGCGTACGGGCAGTCCGCGGGTTTTGGTGAATTTCAATGAAGAAGGAGGAGATGCATTTGCCGAGTATACCGAGAAAAATGTGGGGAAGCAGATGTATATTGTTCTTGATAATCAAGTCGTAAGCGCGCCCACTATTAACGAGGCCATTCCCGGCGGTCAAGCGACGATTACGGGGAACTTTACGCCTGAAGAAGCTCGCAATCAGGTTGAACAGCTCAATGCCGGTTCTTTGCCGTTGCCGATTGAACTTGTCAGGCAGAATACGGTCAAAGCCAGTCTTGGAGAAGACGCGCTTGCCAGTAGTGTAAAAGCCGGGTTTATAGGATTTGGTTTGGTTGTTGTTTTTATGCTTTTGATGTATCGGCTTCCCGGAGTGATTGCCGTGGTTGCTCTCGGGCTTTACGCGCTTTTTTCTCTAACTTTGTTCAAAATTCTTGGTATTACGCTTTCTTTGGCGGGAGTAATGGGATTTATTGTCAGTTTGGGACTTGCCGTGGACGGAAATATTCTCATTTTTGAACGTATGAAGGAGGAATTGAAGAAAGGGCACACCCTCACCGGCGCCATTGATGAAGGGTTCCGCCGGGCGTGGCGTTCCATTCGGGACTCACAGATTTCCACGCTCATCTCCGCGGTTATTCTCTTTTACGCTACCACAGGGCTGGTTCAAGGGTTTGCGGTGACGTTGGCGATTGGAGTGCTTGTGAGTATCTTTACGTCAGTGGCAGTCTCGCGTGTGATTCTTCTCCTTATTTCATACATTCCTCAAGTAGAAGAGCCTCGTGTTATGCGCTTCTTAACATTAAGACAGACGTCATATGAATAGTATTGTTCGCTACGCACGGTATTGGTTGGCTTTTGGCTTTTTGATCATGGCGATTGCTGCCGGAGCGATTGGGTGGTATGGGTTAACTCTTTCAATTGAGTTTACAGGCGGCAGTGTTTCGCGGGTTGAATTCGCGGAAGTGGAGCGGCCGTCTGTAGAAAAATTGAGTAACGTTATCGAATCCGTGGAAGGTATTTCCAAGCCCCGGATACGTCCCATTGGAGACGCACAGCTTTCCATTCGCACTTCCGAGATTGATCAGAGTACGTATGACAGTTTGGTCTCCGAGCTCCGGAGCGAATTCGGAACCGAAGATAAAACCGGCGAACAAGTGGTGAAAAAACAAGGCTTTAATCGAGTTGGTCCTTCCATTAGTCAAGAACTACGTCAAAAAGCGCTTGTGGGATTGGGCCTTGTTGGTATCGCCATTATTGGATTCATTGCCTTGGCGTTTCGTCAGGCGTCTTATCCCGTACCGTCCGTCTTTTACGGTATTGCCGCAATCATCGCGTTGCTTCACGATATTCTTATTCCGGTGGGTATTTTCGCGTATCTGGGCTCTATCGGAGTGACCGAGATTGATGTCTTGTTCGTGGTGGCTTTGCTTTCCATCCTTGGCTTATCGGTGAACGATACGATTGTAGTGTTTGATCGTATTCGAGAGAATTTGCGATTATACGGAGGAGATGACTTTGAACGAATTGTGCGGGTCAGTCTCCGACAGACGCTTTTGCGATCCGTGAACACGTCTTTGACTCTTCTGTTGGTGCTTGTACCGATCTTTTTTCTGGGAGGGGAGTCGGTAAAGTATTTCGCTTTAACTTTGGCAATCGGAACTGTAGCCGGAGCGTATTCTTCAATTTTTCTGGCAAGTTCGTCCCTTGTTGAGTTATATCGATTTCTGCGAAGGCAGGGACGAGTGCTGTAAGCATAGAATTTCGTATATAGTATTTGGTATATAGAGCTTATCTCAAAATTCACATAACCAAAATGTATCGAGGCTAACGGATCATATGAAGGAACCCGGGTAGGGAGTGGCTAGGCATGTGCACTGAATATGAGCCGTTAGCCGAGATCATATTCGTATATTCTTTCAGAATATTTATTACACGACACGCATATGAAGGCGACAAAGCGTATGAACGAATTTTGGGATAGGGTGTGGCCGTAGGCGTTAATGGCAGTGAATACGTCTCTGTCGCCTTCATAGAATTTCACCTTAAATAATTTTGAGATGGTCTCTAGAATTTGGTATTTCGGAGTTCGGAGAGAGGCGTGAATTTGATATATGTTTATTTGAAACGTATATCGTAGGTCGTATTGCGTATCGCGGGTAAAGAAAAGAAGGTGGTTAGGAAGGTATTCTGCCGTGGCGACGAATCCTCCTTTCCCTCGAAGTTTTTACGTGCCCGTTCAAACTTCGATAAAGAGTGAGGTGCCCCATATAAGGGGTGGAGGAGTTCTTTGTACTTCTGAGACGTGTTCTATGTACCGGAAAATGTATCTCTGCGACACGTCTTTGTGATATACTATAAAAAAGATACATTTATGAAAAACAAATATATGATGACACTCGGCGGGATTCTCCTCATACTTCTACTCGGTTGGGCCGTGTATATGTATGTAACCCCTTCAACCAAATCTGTGTCTTCTTCACAATCCGCTAAAACATCGTCTATGCCCAATACCAGTACAGAAACCAAAGATATGCTTATAGCAGGAGGCTGCTTTTGGTGTGTGGAAGCTGATATGGAAAAGGTGGAAGGCGTACAGCGAGCTGTTTCCGGAT
>JAHEOE010000057.1 GCA_018609785.1 Minisyncoccota bacterium
GTCAAGCTCAAACACTTCCGGATAGACCGCCACACAACTTGCGGCTCCGATGCAGGTATCTCGATCGACAAGGAGCGTTTGTATTTCCGCCATAAGGACAGATTATTTACTATGAGCCGCTAATTCGGCTTCACCTACTTCCTCATTGTAATACACCGTATGAATTTTGTCACCTAATTCTTCCTTGATTCTGTTCTCCACCACCATACCGAATGTAATCCCCGCCATGGGACAGCCCACGCATGCTCCCGCGAGGTCCAAATACAACACTCCGTCCTTGAGAGAAGAAATGGATACATCTCCGCCGTGCTGATCCACTACCGGTCGCACTTCATCAAGAATGCGCTCGACATGTTCGCGGAGTTCGGAATATTGCTGAGGCATAAGAAACTTTTGTCTTTAAGGAACAGTATGACATACGTACAAATAAAAGACCAAATTGGAAGAATATTGACGATCCGAACTCCCTGTGATATAGTATGCGGCAGGTTATAACAAGTTTGTATGTTTGCTATTATTCGTACGGGTGGGAAGCAATACCCAGTGCAAGAAGGAGATGTTCTCAAGATTGAAAAAATCGGCAAAAACGCGGGTGAGTCCGTAGAGTTTGACGATGTTTTGCTTATGGACGATGAGAACGGTGTCCGTGTGGGAAAACCCACTGTAGACGTCAAAGTCACCGGTGAGGTCCTCGATGAAGGACGAAACCGTAAACTGACGGTATTTACCTATAAAAGTAAAACGCGTCAACGTCGCAAGATCGGACACCGCCAGCACTACTCCAAAGTCAAAATTACGGGCGTTCAATAACACCGCTTTTTCCTTTGTTTCTCTATAAGTTCGAAGAGTTACAAGGGATTTTTTATTTTCTATCATAATAGTAAATAGAGCCCATCTCAAAATTATTCTAGGTGAAAGTCTATGAAGGCGACAGAGACGTATTCACTGGCATTTAACGCCTACGGCCCACCATACCCAAAATTCGTTCATACGCTCTGTTGCCTTCATATGGGCATAATAGAACGCATCTCAAAAGTAGAAAGAACTCCTCCGCCCCTTGCGGGGCACCTCACTCTTTATCGACGTTTGGACGGGCACTTAAAAAACACCGGCGTGTTTTTTACGGCTTTCTATCGAAAGCCTATTGAGGAGAACACAACCGGTGTTCCCGAGATACGATATACAAGCTAAGAACTACCATTCACAACCGTATATCAAACTTGCTACCTGCTACGTGCTACTACTCACACAACCGTATATCTCTTCTTCCGACTTCTGGCTTCAGACTTCCAGCTTCCGGCTTCTCACTTCTAGCTTCTATTTACTCGCTACTTGCTACTATTCAAACAACCGTATATCTATTGTTTATCAATCATACCCGCTACTGTATATCCATTCCATCATCTCTCAATCCACCACCAACTAACTGTTGCATATGTTGTGTTACATTAAGACCTTCTTTTATCATCCTTCTCTGTTTGCTACAATACATTTCGGTAATGAACATAAGACATATATATGAACACGAATGTTGATGTCTCCGATCTCCGCAGCGTAATCCTCAACTCTGTTGATCAACTGCAAGAAGATTTCGAAATTCATAATTTTACCGCCCCCAAGAAAGCCCCCGGCAGTTACTCGGAACTCATTGTTAACGGCATGGGCGGATCCGCTTTGCCGGTGGAGATTATTCTTTCAGGCTTTTTTCAACTTTCCGAAAATCAGAAACTCGCCCCTATTTTTATTCATCGCAGTTACGGAGCGTCTCGACGGTTGGGAGAGAACTCTTTGGTTGTCTCCATTTCCTATTCGGGCAACACCGAAGAAACTGTGTCAGCCTACAAAGCCTCTCTCCGTCAGGGGGTTACCTCAATCGCCATTGCCGCCGGCGGCGAACTTATCCGTTTGGCGAAAGAGTACGATCAACCCTACGTTGTACTCCCCAATCCGCACGAAATGTTTCAACCACGCTACGCCACGTTCTATATTATGAAAGCGCTGGTGACGGTACTCTGCGCGTATGGCATTCTCGCCGAAGATATGGCGGACCGATTGGTGCACAATTTCGCCCATCTCAACCCGGCCGATTTTGAATCTCAAGGGAAAGAATTAGCCCAAAACCTCCATAGCAAAACGCCGGTTATCTATTCCACAAACGCCTTCAGCAAAGCTTCGCATATCTGGAAGATCAAGATCAATGAAAATGCCAAAACACCTTGCTTTCATAACCATGTTCCCGAACTCAATCATAACGAAATGGTCGGCTTCACCAATCCGCAATGTGAATTCGGATTGGTATTTCTTCAGAGCGAAGCGGAATCCTCTCGAAACATCACCCGCCTCACTATTATGAAAGAACTGTTCGAAGAACGAGGTTTGTCAGTCAATCAAACAGTTGTCAAAGATCACGGTAATTACCTTGCCAACCTTATGGCCATGATTCTCCTTGGGGATTGGACCGCGTATTACCTTGCCTTAAGCTACGAAACCGACCCCACACCGGTTAATATGGTGGAAGAGTTTAAGACGCGTTTGAAGGAACAAGAGTCCTAATACCCAGGTCCAGTACACAGTACATGAAAGAGAGTGATTATTTAGAGCCCATCTCAAAAATATTCTTTCGGAATGTCTATTATCCACATATGAAGGCGACAGAGCGTATGAACGAATTTTGGGTATGGTAGGCCGTAGGCATTAAATGCCAGTGAATACGTTTCTGTCGCCTTCATATACTTTCACCTTCAATAATTTTGAGATGATCTCTAGACGGATAGATCCGTGTTCTTCAATCGTGATATACAGTGGCGGGTACGATGGTTATACGATTGTGTAAGCAGTAGCACGTAGTAGGTAGCAAGTAGGGAAAGCCCTATGTCATCGACATATATCTACGGTATATCAACCGTATCCGCTACCGTATATCATGATCGCAGATGCATAATGTATCACCTGTTTATTCCTTTTTGCTATCTGTTACTACGGGTCCAATAATCTCCTTTGCCTCCTCAAACGGACGTTCATCAGCTCGTACCCAATGAATGCTTGAATCTCGACGAAACCACGTCATCTGACGCTTGGCGTACTGATATTCCGCGCGAATAAACCGCTCTTTCATTTCCTCATAAGAAAGATTTTCGTTAATATATTCCCATACAGCCTTACTTCCCAGTCCGAATGAGACTATCTGTTTCTCGGCTTGCTCCGCCCCGATTTGTCTTTGTATCCGTTCGTAGAGAGTCTCAATCTCTTCAACAACGCCCGCTTCCAACCGTGCCTCTACACGAGCGGCAATTTTTTCACGTAACATTTCTCGTGGCATATAAAGTCCGATCTGTACGAAATTGTACGGCGACTCTTCGTTTTTTTCCGCCCAAGTTTTCTGATAAGCAATCTCAATGGATCGAATTAACCGATAGCGGTTCTGCCAATCATCAGAACTAAGCTCTAACTCCGTAGAAAGGGTGTTCAGTTTTTCTTGTAACTCTTCGAGTGAATACGTTTGCAATTCCGATCGTAATCCCGTATCCGCGGGAGTGGAAGCAAAATCATAATCATATACCACTCCTGTTACGTAAAGACCCGTTCCTCCCACTACAAACGAGAGCTTTTTCCGTTCCCACATGGATTTCATATAATTCACGGCGCGTATTTTGAATTCCGCAGCCGAAAAACTCTCCCACGGTTCCACTTCATCGATAAGATAATGTGGAATGCGAGCCTGTTCTTCAGGACTTATTTTTCCGGACATAATATCCAGTCCCCGATACACCTGCCGCGAATCCGCAGAGACAATCTCGCCGTCAAAATACTCGGCTAAACGCACGGACAAAGAGGTTTTCCCCGATGCAGTAGGCCCCACAATAGTAACAAGCGGCCGAACACTCGTTTTAGACATACCGACGCAACGTTTCACGTATGGGCTGTATGTACATTTCGCCAAACAGATTCAGATGCACAAGTAACGGATACAGATTATACACGGACTTGCGTTCTTCAAACCCGCCCGCAAGCGGAAAGCTCTCTTGGTACGCCTCGTAAAACTCTTGCGAGAATCCGCCGAAAAGATGCGTAAATGCCAATTCCATTTCCCGATTGCCATAATACACGGCCGGATCAATGACAACAGGCTCTCCGCTCTCGTCAAAAAGCACATTGCCGGCCCACAAATCTCCATGAAGAAGTGCCGGTTTTTCTTTGGGAAACCAATCTGCCATTTTCCCGAATAACGTATCAAACCGACCGATATCTTGCTCGGACAGAAAACCGGCTTCACGAGCGCGTTCGATTTGAGGTTTGAGACGTTCGTGTACAAAAAAGTCCGCCCACGTCTCGTGTCGCGTATTGGACTGCGGAAGCGTACCGATATATGTATCCCAATCCAAACCGAATTGATCGGATGTATGTGTATGTAAATTCGCTAAACGACACCCTAAATCCCAATAGTTATCGGAAGTCATGCTCCCTGTTTCAACAAATTCGGTGACAAGATAAACGGTTCCATCACACTCTCCCCATCCATATATTTCGGGCACTCGAATTTCCTCGGTTTCGGCAAGAAGCATCAGGCCATGAACTTCCGCTTCGAACATTGCACGCCGATCACTCGTATCCCACTTCACAAAGAACGGACTGTGCTGTGTGTCGACGCGAACGCTCTGACTGATACAGCCGCCGCTCACCGGAGTAATCTGTCCCAAAGAAACATCCAATTCCATCTCCACTCGATCTTGTACAGAGTGAGGCAACTTACTCATAACATGGTGTATTCCACTGTTGTTCTTCAACAAGATATTGAAGAAACCTATCCACACTGCGACGAACAACCATATACGTGTATTCAAACCCTTCTTCGCCGTAATAGTACGGATCCGGGACTTCCGGATACGCTTCATCTTGGTCCGAATCAAACTCTCGCAGAAGATAGATATGTTTGTGCGAGGGTAACAGCGCTTTGACCTGATCATAATTATCTCGGTCCATGGTAAGAATATAGTCAAAACGCCCTCCATCTTCAGCTGTAATCGGCCGAGCTTTAATGCCCGAAACATCAAAATCATACGCCTCGGCAATGCGACGCGTACGCGGATCCACGGGACTGCCTTCGGTATGTCCCGAAACACCGGCGGAATCAACCGCCATCCGCTCCTCAAGATCACACTCGACAATCAAATCTTTAAAAATCCCTTCCGCCATTGGTGAGCGACAGATATTTCCCAAGCAAACAAATAATACCGATACCATAGATATGTATGTTATATCTCAAGTTGTTCTCGTAAATCATTTACGGCCGCGGTTCGCATACTCATCTTTTGCTTTTCTTCGGGCGTCATCTCAGCAATTGTTTTCTCATATCCGTCCGGCTGAAAAATAACATCCCAGCCTATGCCGTTTTCGCCGCGCGGAGCAACCACCGTCCCCAAAAGCGTACCCTTGGTAAAGAACGTCTGTCCGTAGTTATCTCGGTATCCAATCAATGTCTCGGCGGTGGCACGATAGGTTTCTTTACACGTCGCAAACTGATATAGCCCTTCGGCCCCCACTGTTTTAAGGAACCATTTCACCAACGGACCGGGGAGTCCGTTCATCGCCTCCATATAGAACGAGGTGTCCTCTACCATAACCGGTGAGTCACTCTCAACCGCGTTCAATTTGACACTGATTATCTCCTCGGCATCAATCTCCTGAACTTCGGGCAAATCAACATCCCATCCTTCCACATCGGGCATAACCGCCTGTACTTCCTGAAGTTTGTTCCGGTTTCCGGTGAGAAAATAGATCATAGTATGCATTCCTTTTCCTTAACTGTGCCATAGCTCACGTTCAAAGACAAGTACTAGAGGTCACTCAAAATTATTGAAGGTGGAAGTATATGAAGGCGACAGAGCGTATGAACGAATTTTGGGTATGATGGGCCGTAGGCATTAAATGCCAGTGAATACGTCTCTGTCGTCTTCATATGCGTATGATAGATATTCTTTTGAGTAATATGACGTAACGTTTTAATCTCGGATTATGGCTTATATCCACTCATAAAGCCTAACCTACCCATAACCCAGGTTCCTTCATATCAGCCATAATCCTCGATATAGATTGTCTATAAGAATTTTGAGATAGCTTCTACTAAACACGCAACGCACGTCTGCTCCGTGTCTGTTTTGCACCACCTCCGGACGATGTTTGTTTGGAAGATGCTTGTTGCCCCGAAGACTGACCTCCCTGATTTTTCTTGTTTTGATACGCACCTTCAGCCAATTTCCGCGCGCGATTCTTTCGCTCTTCTTCATTTGCTTCTTGCTTCGCTTTCTGTGCAATTTGAGCTCCGTTATCAACCTGCTCTTTAAGTTTCGCAATCTCCGCTTCCACCGGTTCAAAATTTTGTCGCTCTTTCCGAAGTTCTCGCAAATCATATATTGCCGCAATCAGATACCCCGGATAAAATTTACTTAACACCGGAATAAATTCCACAACAACTATTTTAACTATTTTTCGTATAATGGCTTTGGCTAAAAACCCCATCACCTCATCAAGCTGTTGCTGAAAAAACACTTCCACTTCTTCCCCTTTCCGTGCCAATCCGGAAACCATACGATCCCATGCATTCGCTTGCTGACGCAATGCTCGAATTTGAGCACGTTTTTCATTTCCATAAGATTCCACTTCTATAGTGGTATGTAAATACCGAAATAAAAACGTAAAAACCGTCCCAAAAAACGTTGCAACAAATCCGATTCCAAAGCCGGCCGGAGCGCTAACCAATCCCAAATAAAATAATAAGGTAGGAATGGGTACAATGAGATCCATAAAGATCGCAATACCCAAGTTTAGGTATAAAAACTTCCCTTCCAGTTTACTTTGTTGCATATTTCCGAATAAGAATCCTCTATTTTTCAGTATAGCATGAAAGCGGATATACAATTAACCAAGAAACTTTGACTCCTTTACATAAATTGGCTACAATATAGACATATGAAGTCCGTCAACTTTCTCGAACTCACCCGTAAAGAACAAGAACGACAAAATCAAACCATTCGCCTGATCCCCTCGGAAAATTACACATTTGAAGAAGTTTTAACTCTCTTGGGATCTTCTCTCACAAACAAATACAGCGAAGGCTATCCGGGACGCCGATATTACGAAGGTCAAACCTACGTGGATCAGATCGAAACAGCAACCATCGATCTCGCTCAAACGGTGTTTAATATTCCGTATGTCAACGTACAGCCTTACTCCGGAAGTCCCGCGAATATGGCGGTCTATGCCGCCTTGGCCTCGCCGGGAGATACCATCATGGGACTCTCACTCGATGCCGGCGGCCATCTGACCCATGGTCATCACGCGAGTCTGAGCGGTAAATGGTTTAACTCTGTCTCCTACGGATTGGATCCGGAAACTCTTCGCATCGACTATGAATATCTGGAGTACAAAGCACGCGAACACCAACCGCAAATCATTATTTCCGGACTCAGTGCCTATCCGCGAGCAATTGATTTTGAACGGATCGGACGTATTGCGCGTGACGTAGGCGCATATCATGTGGCGGATATTTCTCATATTTCGGGGTTGGTTGCGGGTGGATTCCATCAAAGCCCAATCCCGCACGCAGATGTAATTACTACAACCACGCATAAAATGCTTCGCGGTCCGCGCGGAGCGCTTATTCTCTCGCACGATGAGACCATTGCCAAACGTATTAATAAGGCCGTATTTCCGGGACTCCAAGGCGGTCCTCATATGAATAACATTGCGGGTATCGGGTATACGCTTCAACAGGTACTAACTAAAGAGTTTTTCGCATATCTCAACCAAATTCGATCCAATACCGAGGCACTTGCCGAAGCTCTGCACAACGAAGGGTTTGCGTTGATAACAGGCGGTTCGGACAATCATCTGCTTCTTCTGGACTTACGGGAAGAAAACGTAGACGGAACAACCTTAAGCAGATCTCTGATTGAAGCCAATATCTCCACCAATAAAAACAGCATTCCGTTCGATGACGCCTCGCCCATGCACCCAAATGGTTTACGTGTGGGTACGCCGGCGATCACAACCCTCGGCATGACCGCCGAACATATGCCTCAAATTGCGCGCTTTATTCGACGAGTCGCAGAGAATACCGAAAATCCATCTGAGTTACATAACATACAAACAGAAGTAAAAGACTTTATGGCACAATTCACCAATTAACAATAGCTTGCATATGAAGCACCTCTACGGAAAACCGGTTCAGTCATCTCTCTTACATAAGATTCAAAAAGAGTACACCGACCCTCAGATCACTCCTCATCTCCGTATTCTTATGATCGGCCAAAATAAAGCTTCTGAGACATATATTGCCCAAAAACGCGAAGTTATAGAGAATCTCGGAGGGAAAGTCAGCGTAACCCATTTCTCCGAAACAGATGATGAAATGGACATTCTCGATACAATTGAGACGTATAATACAGATCCAAAAACCGATGGCATTCTGTTACAACTTCCCGTTCCTCAGTCACATTCTCCCTTCATATTTCTCGATACAATCTCAGCAGATAAAGATGTGGACGGTCTGACAGCCGGTAACTTGGGAGCTTTATTCTATGACGAACAACACAGCGAATTAAAACCGGCTACGGCCAAAGCGGTTCTGCATTTACTCACTCATTATAATATTAATCTTCAAGGACAACACGTAGTACTGGTCGGAGCGGGACTGTTGGTCAATCAACCGCTGTACCATTTATGTATTTCCCGCGGCGCGAGTGTCACGACAGTCCATAAAGACACTCCGGAAATACAGCCATATACCCGTCAAGGAGACATTGTAATTTCGGCCACCGGACGTCCCGGACTACTTACCGCTGATCATATCAAAGACGGAGCCACAGTAATTGATGTAGGATTCAGCCGAGACAGTACCGGTCAAATTGTGGGAGATGTGGATGCAAAAGATGTCAAATCCAAAGCCTCTGCAATTTCTCCGGTCCCCGGTGGTGTGGGTCCGGTTACGGTCGCTTGCCTTACCGAAAATCTGTTTCGGGCAACGGAACTGAATCTTGCATTTGAATAAGAACAACCTGTTTTCCTCCTTTAAAAAGGAGGAAAAGCCCGAAGAGAAAAGAGGTTTCGTCGACACGACAGTCCTCCGAAAATAGGAGCTCGGTTGTGAAGTTTTTATCTCGAATTATGACTCAAAAGTCTATTTTTGAGATGACTTCTAAAAGGCCATTACCGATTCATAGCCGCACGGACAAATCCTTTGAAAAGCGGATGCGGAGCCAACGGACGGGACAAAAACTCCGGATGAAACTGCGTCCCCAAGAAAAACGGATGGTGTGGCACTTCAGCCATTTCAATCAAATTCCAGTCCGGATTAAATCCTGAGAACACCAACCCTTCTTCTTCCAACTGTTCACGATAGTCGTTATTCACCTCATACCGATGCCGATGCCGCTCGGAAATATGCGCTTTCTGATATAAACGCCTGGCAAGCGTACGCGGATGAATATCACAGTTATAGGCTCCCAGTCGCATGGTCCCGCCCAGCTGGTTTTCTTTGACAATCTGTGCTTGCTCGGCCATGACATCAATCACAGGTTCGGATGTAGACGGATCGACTTCGGTCGTGTGTGCGTCGGAAATACCGGCGACATTGCGCGCGTATTCGATAATAGCCAATTGCATTCCGTAACACAGTCCGAAATACGGAATTTTCTGTTCACGAATAATTCGAATGGCTTGAAGTTTCCCTTCAATTCCTCGAGAACCAAATCCACCCGGTACAATAATACCGTCATACATCTGCAAATCAATAAGTGAAGCGTCCTCTTCTTCAAAATCCTCACTGTTAAGCCATTCAATCTTTGGAGTTACCCGATGATGAGCACAAGCATGTTTAATAGCCTCAATCACGGAAATATATGCATCTCCCAAGGCATACTCTCCCGAATAGAAATACTTTCCGACAATTCCTATTCTTACCTGACGCTCATCTTTTTTGCTCCGTGTGACATACCCTTTCCACGCAGCAATATCTTGCGTCCCGGAAGGCAATTGGAACGCGTTTAGTACTCGTTCGGAAACATTATCATCTTCAAATATCAACGGAACCTCATAAATATTTTCACTGTCCGGCGCCGATATCACCCGATCGGCATGTACGTTACACAATGTAGCAAGCTTGGATTTACGAATCTCGTCAAGCGGCTGCTCGGACCGTCCCACAATAAAGTCCGCTTGTAGTCCGGAACCATTAAGAGTACGTGAGGCATGTTGTGTAGGCTTGGTTTTCATTTCTCCAAGCATAGAAGGTACCGGCAGATAACTAACAAGCATAATCATGACGTCTTCGGGCGATTCCAACCGCATCATACGAGCGGCTTCCAGAAACAACAGATTCTCATACTCACCGACGGTTCCTCCGATTTCCACCAACGTAATCTGTGCCTCGGCTTCCGATTGAGAATGACGAATACGCCTGATAACCTCGTTGGGAATATCAGGGACAACCTGAACACAGGCTCCGTCATAGCCCATCTGACGTTCACGATCAATCACCGTCTGATACACCATTCCCGTAGTCATGTAATTGATCGGCGGCAGGCTTCGATTCAAAAACCGTTCGTAGTTGCCCATGTCCTGATCACACTCCAAACCACTGTCTAACACAAAAACTTCTCCGTGCTCGACCGGATTCATGGTGCCCGCATCTACGTTAACATACGGGTCTATCTTCATCATCGTTACCTCATACCCCCGCTGTTGAAGAAGCATTCCCAAGGACGAAGTTGCGATGCCTTTTCCAAGTCCGGACATCACTCCGCCGACAACAAAAATGTACTTAGGTGTTTGCTTTTGCCCGCGCGAGGATTTCTTTTTCTGATTTTTAGGCTGCTTCCGTTGCTTGGACATGAAGAGTTATGTCTATTTGTTCTGTATCAACCCGGACCGGGATGGTATGCGTACCGGTGTATTCCAGAGATGATACTTCAATCATAGATTTTTCCACCGGAAACCCGGCTTCCTGCAATGCATGAGTAATATCTCGCACACTAACCGAGCCGTAGAGATGGCCATTTTCATCGGCCGCTCGCTGGAACCGAATTTCATATCCGCGTAACTGTTCACGCATTTCTTGAAGATTTTCAAGTCGTTGTTGTCGTTCCCGTTCTCGTTGAGCTTTCAACTCTTCAGCGCGCTCAACCTCTGACTCACTTGCATACCCCGCAAATCCCTGCGGAATAAGATAGTTACGGGCGTACCCGTCCGCTACCTCGACAATGTCTCCTTTTTCTCCGACATTTACGACGTTATCAAATAATACAATCCGCATATATATCCAATTACTGTCTCTAATAAACTGTCTTCTATTTTCCCAAGAAACACCGTTCTTGTCAATGTATTCTCATGACGTTACTTCCGCTTTGATCCTAAGGCCATGGCTCGTCATTCACGTATAACTGTTGAAGGACGCTGTTGCCGAACCGATCCACTTTCACCTCAACTTCCGCATTTCTGAGATTTACATTACGACCGCTCCCTTCCGGAATAAAGTACTGCTCGATTCCATATTTCACACCTATCATTCCTGATCCCACCGCAGTAACCTTTCCCCTCATACTCACCTCATTGGCGGGACGCTCTTTAGTAACACTTACCGCCTTCCATGTTTTATCGGACGGCTTCTGTTCCAAATGGACATAGACGGTGTCTCCTCCCTCAAGTTCACCCGGGGAAGATAGCAAATCGGTATCTATCCGGGATATAGAGTATCGCAAATTCATATAATCTCCACGCAACGGAGAACGCGGGTCAACGGGTTCCACCTCAATCCGAACGGTATTCCCCGTTTGCACCGTAAACACTTGCTTTCCCAACAAAACTCCAATCAAAACGAGCTGGATAATAACAGCAATACTGAGAAATATAACCGGTCGATTACGCATAAACGCACTTATTCTTCAGCTGACTCTATCATCGAACGGCGGAATCGTTCCACGCCGTATCCAACCGCCAATAACAACACTCCTCCGAGAATGAATATAATACCGGAGCTGGTCAAACTCGAACTCCACGAAATGTACGTCACAATCACCCACAGCACTAAAAATAACGCTCCCAGATTAATCAGCCGCTTTTCTTGCCGTTGACCTCCTAAGAGAATCATACTTATGAGAAAGACAAGTGCAAT
Organism: Minisyncoccota bacterium; assembly: GCA_018609785.1. Lineage (GTDB taxonomy): Bacteria > Patescibacteriota > Minisyncoccia > SW-4-49-11 > SW-4-49-11 > SW-4-49-11. The sequence goes on from JAHEOE010000057.1 coordinate 12,167, forward strand.
CGCATTTAAAAACAAAGATAATAACTCTATATCCATAATATTATCAGACGACAACGGCTTTGGGTTTGGGTTTGGAGTAAACTCTCCTTTTTTCCCGTTAGAGGCCCCCCTGCCCAAAAAGCCCATACCAATCCACCAAAGTACAAACAGAGTCAATCCAACGCCTTCCGTTTTTCGGATTGTATTCTGTCGCAAAGCTTGCCAACCAATAAAGAGTACGAGCACTATAGCAAAAACTCCCACTCCACTCCAAATATACGGTGTCATCACAAAATTCACTTCTTTGATATGTTCAATAACCTCGGAAGAAACCAAGAAAAAGACCGAAGCTCCCACTCCAAGGATTCCGATAGTTACAAACGTATCCGCCATCCGCCTGGTGCGCTCTCCATACATAACCAACCATCGTCCCACTACGTACATTAAAACAACCAATAAAACACTACCTACGATACCCGCTAGTTCAAGCGAGTCATTCTCCGCTCCTATCCTCTTAATTGTCCCAAATTCCCTTTCCTCTAATACTTCAGTAAATCGTTCCCGGTATTCGTATAAGAATCGTACCCACGTCGGAATAAGCCAAAGCACTCCCCATACAACGCCGTACCCCAGTCGTAACCAAACCGCGGCGCCAATGATTATCACCGAAATGATCGCCAACGTAAGGGCCAAACTACCATCTCCTTCAAATACAACCGCAATACTAACCAAGAGTAAGAGCGGAACGAATAAAAACAATGTTTGCGTAATAGCCTCTTTTTGAGAGAAAAACGGATTTACAGAGACATTGCCTTTTAAGACAAACCTCCAAATGGCGTATCCAATTCCTCCCAAAACAAGGAGAACAACCACAAGATAAATGATGATATTTAATATAGCCCCTATGTACATACGCTAAAAGGTTTGTTTTTCTTCAGAAGGAAGCTCTTCCCGAAGCCACCATATACTCCCCAAAACCGCAATCAACAGAAGAACAGGCAAAACTTTACTCGTAAAGAGATAGCTATCCGATCCTCCTCCGAAAAGTAATGTCAGTCCGCCAATCGTACTTGGTACAAGCAAAAGTAACGTCATATAAAGAATGGGATACATGCGGGTAACCATTCCCAACACCAAACTTCCGAACGCCCATAACATAAAGCCGGTTGGCCAATCTATCTGTAAATTATAAATCTGTCCGATAAGGAATACACCCGCTCCAAAGATAATATTCCCCAGAAGAAGAACAGCATTGCCGGTATACACCATTTCCTGCAAAAACCTTAGATATCCACCGACGGTATAGGAACCCAGCATTCCCACCAAAATAAGGATAACTTTCGTACTATCTCCCATTGATTGCCAATTCGCAGCTACCAACGAGATGACGCCCACTCCGACAAGCAGAGCTCCCACTACTGACACGACCTTCAAGAAGGTAAATCCACTGTCTTCATCTTCTTTTTCACCCTGTTTGTCCGATTGTGACTTCTCTTCGAAATCTAAAGACTCCTGATCTCTCCTCTCAGCTTCTTTCAAAACCTTTTGAATAGTCTCCACTTTATATCCATGCTCCAGAAGCTTGGAATAGATTGCCTCCTTAGAGACGCCTTCCTCCAGCTTTTGCCTAACACGTTCTATAAGTTGTGAGTTGTCCATATATATGAATAACACGCTCTATAAACCCAATAGATGTATCATATCATCCGAACAGAGAAACGCCTAACAATACCCGACTCAACACTGCGATAATCGGACCGCCGATAACAAGGAACACCAAGAGTCCAAGTGGAAACGCGAACATCCCCAAACTTTCCAAACGACTCATCCCCTCATAAAGCGGAC
>JAHEOE010000058.1 GCA_018609785.1 Minisyncoccota bacterium
GATGTTGATACGCCTTCACTTTTTCGTCCCCGTCCATGTTGATGCGCTTGTCCGGATTAGTGGTGGAATTGAAGCTAACTTCCGCCAGATGATAGGAACCGTCGGTGTAGGCGTTTTTGGTGGTTAAATCGTTGTTTTCGTCGCTCCCCGCAGTGGTAGACCAATTCACTCCTATACCATCATCAAAACTATCATTGGTTTCCAAAGAAAATCGAAAGTACTCGGACCGATCGAACGAAAGAAGTATATTAGCAATAGAACCCGTATATGATGATTTCGCCACGGCGAAAATAGTTAGTTCATCAATGGTATTGGCGGTGTCGTAAACCCAGTCGCGGATGGCGAGGTAGCCGCCGCTGAAGTTTACGGCGGGGTAACCGTTGGTGGCCTCGCTGATGAAGCTGTCGGGGCGGTCGCCGCTGTTGGGTTGGGAGGCGGTGTAGCCGTTGCCGCTCTGATCGTACCACCGGACGACCTTGTCGTTGCTATCGGTGACCACGCCGCGGTCCGCGCGGAGCCAGAATTTGATGGGGTCGCTGTCCGGGTCGGGGACGTTGGAGAGGGGGCGGTTCCCCAAGTTGACGGTGTGCTCGATGGTTTTGCTGTGTTGGTATTCTTTGGCCTGCGGCGCGCCGCTCGGGGTGTCGTACTCGGCGGTGAACGTAAAGCGCACGGACGCGTCTCCTTCTTTGTCGCTGTTCGGGTCGATATGATACGCGGAGAAGTTGGTGATGAGGACTTGGTCCTGATTCAGCCGCTCGGTTTTCCCGCTCGCGGGGTTTTTGTACAGGTTGTCGTTGCGTCGGGTATAGGTGACTTCGTTGTTATCCGCGGTGATGAGTTTCAGCTCGGAACCGCTCCCGCCCGCGGCGGGTGTTTGTACGGATTGGGCGTCGGCGAGGGCGGTTTGCAACGCGGAGCGAATCCGCGCGGCGTCGTCCTCCACCAGGCTCGTGGTGCTGTTTTCTTGACTGGTGCGGTTAAGCGTAATGAGGAACGCGGAAATAATGCCGATCGTCAACCCGGCAAGAGAGATATAGAGTAGTAATTCCAAAAGCGTAAAGCCGCGCCGCATACGTTAGTAAAGGTTATATTTCTGATTGAGATAATTTCGCACCTGTCCCTTTTCCGTATCCGAAAGGGCGTCTTTGAAGATGATCAGTTCGGCGATTTGGCCCTTGAAATGATTGGAATCTCCGCTTTCACTGCCGAGCCAAAGTGTATATGTGGTATCCATTTCGGCGGAATCAAGCGTATCAGAAAAAGATCCGGAAGAGAGAGAAGAGTTATCAACTCGGATTTCATCACTTTCGTTGCGGAACAGTTCGACCAGATGGTCGGAATCATCCCACTCATTCGGTTGAGCATCTTGAATACGGCCATCACCGTTGGTCGTATCACCAAAGTCAAAGTACAGATCGTCTGTCCAGGTGAGGGAAGTGCTGAATCGGTTGCTTTTGTCCGGGGCCTGTAAGTCGAAAATGGTGTTTTTCGCGCTCGATCCATCTTGGTTGAGTACCACGAAGACGGAGGCGGTGTCGCTTTGCACCAGGGTGCTCAAGGTGGTGTTGTCCCGACTGAGGAAATCATCTCCGTCGAATTCCACCGCCGGGCGGCCGTTGATGGCGCGAGTTTGGAAGGTGGGCTTATCCGCGTTGGTGCTCTGATCCAGCGTCAGAGTCTGCTCGGAATTCCCCACCCACTGACTGATCATGGAATTATCATTTTGGAGCACACTGCTTGCTTTCAGCCACAGAGTAAGGTTCGAGCTGTCGAGGTGCCAAGGGTTGTCTTGATTGATGGTGGAGTCGAGAGAGGCTTTTGTTTTCCGATACGCGACGGTGAAGTCCGGGTTGATCTCGGTGACTTTGGCTTCGGCATACTTCGTGGTCCCGCGAACGTTGGCTCGGGTCTGAATCACCCGATCGGTGTTGCCCGTGCCGGTGATGGTGAGGACCCGGCAGGTTTCGTCATCCGAGGTGTTGTCCGTGTCATCGGCGCCGTTGTCCACAATGACCGTCTCATCTCCGCCGTAGGATTTGTGGTTTTTGAGCGTAATAAACGCGTGTTCCAGACAGGCCCGGGCCAAAGATTCGGCTTTCCCCGCTTTGTTGTCTGTATTTCATGAAGAATGTGTTTTCCGTATACGGATATTGTAACAGATTGTGTGTTGAAGAGGAACCGATACACAATTGCGGACACGGTAGATATACCGTTGATATACGGTTGCGGGTACGGTTGAGTAAAGAGTAGCAGGTAGCAAGTGGAACGTAATATACAGTTGCGGACACAATAGATACACAGTGGATATACCATAGATATACAGGTGTAAGCGAGCGAAACAGCTTGTGTCCTCCTCTTCTTAAAGATTACATTTTCGTCCGAGCATCCTTTAAACGTCGGCATGGCAGTCCTTCGGAAATAGGAAGCCGAATGGCTTCCGTAAAAACCTCCGGTTTTTAAGTGTCCGTTCAAGTTTCGATAAAGAGTGAGGGGCCCCGAAGGGGGGGAGGAGTTTCGTCAAAAACTGTCATATCAATGAATCCTCCTTTCCCTAACGGGTATTTCCTCCTTTACAAAGGAGGAAAACACAGCAAGTACCTACTTTGCTAAGGCTAGAGAAGATCTTAAAATTATTGAATGTGGGAGTCCCTTTTAAAATGAGCTTTAGGTATTCGTGCGAGATATCAAATACGAGATACGAAATACATATATTCATCGTGTCCGCAACCGTGTATCAACGGTATATCGCGGCTTTAGCCGCATGTATCAACCGTATATCGGGCCGTAAAGCTCATATATCAATCTAAATTTATGTGGATAACTCAGGCTTTGACACACCTGCACAAATCGGATACGCTGTATATATACAAATATGCCTAAATCAAATATCCTATGCAAACTTCTCGGATATTCAAACCAAAAGGGTTTACCTTACTTGAAATTCTGTTGGTCGTCGCGGCCATCGGAATTTTGGCGGCGATCGTCATTGTAGCCATTAACCCGCAACGGCAACTCGCCAAAGTGCGTAACGCCGAACGTGAATCGGAGGTTAATACGATTTTGGACGGTGTTTATCAGTACATTATTGATACCAACGGAGAGTTTCCGGGGGAGCCGACATTGGCTCAAGGAACAACCTATGCAATCGAACAGGACGATAGTACCGATACCGATGAGTGCAGTGAATCTTCCGAGTTATACAGTGGC
>JAHEOE010000059.1 GCA_018609785.1 Minisyncoccota bacterium
GGCTTCTCTTTAAGAAAGACTAAATTCTATATTCTAATCACTTGCTACCTGCTACTCGCTACGTGCTACTTTCTATCCGTTCACAGTCGGGAAGGCCAGACTCTCATCCTTCGAATGATAAGAAACCCTCGGTTTCTTACGAGGCGTTCGCCTCTATCTTCCCACACGGAAAAACAACGTGTTTTTCCGACCCTTTTCCTCGAGTCCGGCAATATGCATCCGTAACAATGTTTTACTCTCTTTAATATTTTCTCTCTGAGATATCTATTCACCGTCGGGAAGGCCGGACTCGAACCGACAACCTCGCGCACCCGAAGCGCGCGCGCTAGCCATTGCGCCACTTCCCGTATAACCTCTATTATGCCACGTATAGAGCCAAAAATCAATCTCACCCAATCACCGAACCTCAAATGTGGAAAACCCGCACCAGTCGCCTTCCTTTACATCCACATTATCCACACGGGCGAGTTCGGAGCCGTCCCAACACCAAGAAACCAACGCATCAAGCTTATCGGGAAAGCCTTCCGCTTCGATATACACCGAGCCGTCCGATTGATTTTGCACGTACCCTGCGATACCCAATTCTTGAGCTTTTTGCAAAGTTGACTTCCGATAAAACACCCCCTGCACTCGCCCGGTCACGTGGATATTGTAATGCGCTTGTTCCATATCTCTGTGTTAGTTTTTCTCGCGTATTTCAAAAGTATAAGTGACCGGAATGACTTTTTTGCTTCAACAGCAATAACATCCGAAATACGACATACGAGCTACGATTTCCCCTCTTCAACCGTATATCCACGGTATATCAACCGTATCCGCAACTGTATATCCAGATATTCCTGTCTTCCGGCTTCTCACTTCTGGCTTCTCTTTTAGAAAAACTAAATTCTATATTCTAATCACTTGCTACCTGCTACTCGCTACGTGCTACTTTCTATCCGTTCACAGTCGGGAAGGCCGAACTCTCATCCTTCGGATGATAAGAAACCCTCGGTTTCTTACGAGGCCGTTCGCCTCTATCTTCCAACACGGAAAAACAGCGTGTTTTTCCGACCCTTTTCCTCGAGTCCGGCAATATACACCCGTAATAATATCCACCTCTTTTATAATTACACTCTGATACACATCTTCACAGTCGGGAAGGCCGGACTCGAACCGGCAACCCCCTGCACCCAAAGCAGGTGCGCTCGCCATTGCGCCACTTCCCGAATTCTTTCACGAATATAGCAGGAATCTGCTCCATCGTCAATTAAACAGGGTCAAGACCGATTCTTGACCCTGTTTAATTTCGTAGTGGTAAATACCGTTATTGAAGGGTATTTTCGTTAGTCCCGGTAGTTCCATTCTGCTGTCCTTCTTGGGTAGTACCATTGGAAGGAGAGCTCGTGTCATTCTGCGGCTCCAACGTTTCTCCGGTGGTAGCTCCTTCTTCCGAGGTATTTCCTCCGTTCTCCGTTGCATCGGTTTGTTCGGACGTAGATTGCTGAGGGGAGGCGACCGTGGCAACCAAAGCAGCTCGCGGACTATCAGCTCCCAAGAGATTGGTATCCGTGTAGAGGCCCACGTTCATACCGGGTTGAATATCCTCAACCGTCAATGTTTCCGTCTCATACGGCGCTTCCGGAAGAGAAATCCGTGTGGACGTCTCTTGCGACTCCGTCCTCGAAGAGGTTCTTTGACTCTCAGTTTGCGAACGTTCCGTTTGCGTGTCGGATTCATTCACTGTATTGTCAGTACTATCCATCCAACGAACAAACATTGTATCTTCGTCAATGCTTACCGTCCGTTCCACACTTCCCTGAGGGGAAATAGTGAGTTTTCCTTCTGCTATATTCACGTTAGTAACCTCACCACTGGTATATCGAAGATTAAGAGATCCTTTTTCTTCTACAAACCCACGCTCACTCGTAGAAAGCAACGTCGCCAAGCGATTCTGGATGGCAACTTTTTGCAAAATCGCTCCCACTAACACCGCCAATAGCGCAAAAACCACAATCGCTGATGTTTTACCGGCCACAGCCGTTAAACGATGCACTTCTTCTTCGGACATTTTTTGTTTATGTTTCATACGAACATTGTCTACCTTTTATCTTACTGTACTGTATCTTCCTTGTTGACGATTTGTCAAATGGGGACGAGTCTTTTATTATGGAGAAAAGACAAAGTAATGTTTTTCTATGCAACGGCCGGTGGTATTACTTGTCCTCGATGGTGTGGGCTATACACAAAATTATGAAGGAAACGCGTTTGCGCAAAGCTCTACGCCGACATTGGACACCCTTAAAGGACATTATCCATACACTCTTTTACAGGCTTCTGCCATGAGCGTTGGGCTCCCCTGGGGGACACCGGGTAACTCCGAAGTCGGTCATCTTTGTATGGGAGCCGGTCGTATTATTTACCAAAATTTACCGCGTATTTCCGTCAGCATTCAAAACGGATCTTTTTTCTCCAATAACGCTTTTTGTAATGCCATAAAACACGTTAACGATCACAAATCCAAACTCCATATTATGGGCCTCGTGGGACCGGGAAACGTACACAGTAATTTTGACCATCTGAAAGCGCTTATAGAACTTGCGAAACAAGAAAATGTTTCCGAAGTTTATATACACGCGTTTACCGACGGACGAGACTCCGGAGTAAATGAAGGCAAAACCATGCTTGAACGCCTGAATGAGTTCATGCAAGAACAAGGAGTCGGTAAAGTTGCCACAATTATGGGGCGCTTTTATGCCATGGACCGTGATAAAAATTGGGATCGTACCAAAGAAGCGTTTGACTGTATGACACACGGAAAGGGGAACACCGGTGAAGATGCAATAAGCGCGCTTCAAGCATATTACGACGAAAACACAACCGATGAATATATCCCTCCCACGGTTATTAACGAAGACGGACTGGTGGACAAAGATGATGCCATTCTCTTCTTTAACTTCCGTGAAGACCGAGCGCGTCAGATTACCAAATCATTTGCTCTTCCCTCTCTGGCCGAATTTGATCGCGATCTTCCCGAAAATCTCTACGTAACCACTATGGTCCAATATGAAGATCAACTCCCCGTTGATATCGCTTTTCCGCCTCGAGACGTAAATAAGACCCTTCCCGAAGTGTTAAGTCAAGAAGGGAAAACACAACTCCACACGTCAGAAACCGAAAAATACGCGCACATCACATACTTTTTCAATGGCGGGAAAGAAAAATCTTGGGAAAATGAGGAGCGATCTTTAATTCCTTCGTCCGGTGCTAAAAACTATAACGAAACCCCTGAGATGAAAGCGGCCGAAATCGCGCAAAAGGTTCAGCAAGGGATAAAAAGCGGGTCCTACGATTTTATTCTGGCTAATTTCGCCAATCCGGATATGGTTGGACATACGGGAGATTTTGAAGCCGCGAAAGAGGCAATGGAATACGTTGACAGTCAAATAAAAGGGATTGTAGATGTTGTTTCGGAATTTAACGGTATTCTCTTGATCACTTCAGACCATGGTAATTGTGAAGAAATGAAAGATATGAAAAGCGGTAAATCCACAACCAACCATACAACCAATCCCGTTCCCGTCTATATTGTCGGTGAGGAATTTGAAATCAAAGATAAAGAAGCTCATAAAAACTATCAACTCACTGCGCGCGCCAAAGGTATCCTCGGTGATGTTGCCCCTACCATTCTGGATATATTCGGAATTGAAACGCCCGAAGAAATGACCGGCTATTCTCTCCTCAAAACACTGGATCTTCCCAGACCCAAAATGTAGATGTGTTTCTTACGTGACCGTGGCAGATCAATCCTCCTTTCCCTTCGGGCTTTTCCTCACTTTAAATCGAAATTTGAACGGGCACGTAAAAACCTAGCGGTTTCCTATTTCCTTGGAACTGCCGTGTCGACGTATATTACGGTTGTGTTCTCTTCTTCTTAAATATCACATACTCGTCCAAACATCTTTTTAGAAGCCATCTCAAAAATAAACTTTTGGTTCCTCTATTTTACGCATATGAAGGCGATAGAGCGTATGAACGAATTTTGGGTATGGTAGGTCGTAGGCGTTAAATGCCAGTGAATACGTCTCTGTCGCCTTCATAGACTTTCACCTAGAATAATTTTGAGATGGGTTCTAATTGGCCAAAGGAACGGTTAACTCATCCAGAACACCATTCAACTGTTTTCCGGTAAACGCGTCCGTTCCCTGATACGAAGTCTTTCGAAGCAACTGCACTTCACCTTCTTCCGTCTGTAATTGACTCGGGGTTACTTCCACCTGGAAGAACACTCTTCTGGTCGGCTTCAAAAAACCGACCTGAGGAGGAACTTCTTCCATCGTCCATGTAACAGTACGAGATCCTTCTTGAAAGGTTAGTTCACTATTCTCATCCACTTCTGTCTGACCGGTCCATTCCACTTCCGGCGGCAATGATGATTCAAATTTCACATCCGAAACAGAATTGGTCAAATTCTTCATTTCCCACACAATCGTATAGGTTGTGCGTTCGTTGATCTCCGGCGGATTGGGACCGCTGTTCACAATGGAAGCTTCTCCTGTATTATACTGTTGTTCTACGGAAGCAAAGACTTTGGTATGAAGTTTTACCTCTGAACTATTACTTTCCACAATTTTATTCAGTCCCAGGTCAACAGGTACCTCTTCACTTTCAAATTCCGCTTTGCTCTCCACTGTAAATTCTTTGTCTCGAGGAGACTCCACCGGAAGTCGATCTTTTACATCAATGGAATATGATACACTTCCACCTTCTCCGGGTTTTATGACACGTAAAGCGGGGACTCCCGCCGCCGTCCACGTCACCGTATTAGTAGCGGCATCAAAAGAAGCTCCGGACGCGCTCAAAGACGAAATATCATACATCCTTCCCGTAAATCTCGCCCGCAACCGTCCGTTTCGAATAGGAGCGTCCGTCGTATTTTCAAACGTAATCGTGTACGTTAACGATGCTCCGGCCGAGACCGCTTCCACATTACTTTTCACGTTATGAGACAACTTAACATAACTCTCGGTTATTTTTGTCGTCTGTTTCATATCGGCATAAGATAGAAACTCGCTTCCCTCGGACTGTCCGACGCGAGCTCGCAAAACCGCGCTCGTATCCACATCTCCGCTCACGCGTCCGCGAATACGCACTTCAAACACTTCTCCTTCGCCGATTGTCGGAACCTGAAACCGCGTATGGTCTTCATTTTGAGAAGAAATACTGGAAGAGACAAACACAAACCGATCCGGATATTCCACGGCAAGACGAACATCGTCAAACTCTCGTTCGCCGCGATTATTGACCGTAATACCATATTCCACCATGCCTCCGCTCGTTACCGTTCGGGGAGCGTTAACATTTAAGACCAACGGACTCTCCACTACGGAAACGGCACGCTCGGTCTCAGACGTATAGCTTGTTTCTTCAGAAGAAGGTCTGTAATTCAATTTACCCCGAATAAACTGCAAACTCTCAGGAGGAGCCACAAATCTGCCGGAAACAGAAAATTCGAATGTTTCATCCGCCTGAAGATCGGGGAGCTGAAATCCGTCAAGAGAGGTTCGAGTTTGTCCGGCTATATTGATTTCTCTGTCTTGGAATGCTTCCGCAAATTCAAGGGAAACTTGGGCGTTAGTTAACGTCACCTGAGTATTATTGGTATACGTTACCGTATAGGTATAACGTTCCCCCGCGGAAACTTCCGATTCTCCCTCAATAGTCAAATTTACATCTTCGGTCCGGAAGCGCTGTTCAGCCAAATAAATCGCGCCGCGAACGCCTAAAGCCAAAATCATAACTCCCAAAAGGCCTCCCACTCCAATTAACAGAGACCGTTTATGACGTTTCAAAAACGGAGGTTTGCCGCCGGAAAATCCTTCTTTTTTTTGACTATTCTTTATATTCTTACGCGGCGTATACGAAGTCTCATTGGAACGTTCAAATGATTCCGCGCCTCCTTTTTGTTGCATTTTCTTTTTGATGTTTTGTAAAAACGACATAAAGATCTAAAGATGTAACCTACGTGTTGTAACGCATTTGATACCAGAAATGAAGAGACCGGAGACGAATACCTTGATATTCGAGATACCGCATACTCACCGTAATCAAAGACCCTAAATTCGTCTCATACTCCTCTATATGTTTAATTCCCTGATAAAAATGTCCGCTCTGAAAAGCTCGCAGAAGAGCAATGTCACGTTCCCCCATCAGTATATCACCCTCTGTGGGTGAAGCATACCGTACGCTAATCAGCCCTCCTTCGCGAATATGAAGAACAAAGCGCGGACTGTGTGTCTGCCCCGAACGCACACACCGCGTAAGATCAACCCCTACCCCGCTTAAAAAGAGAATTCGAAAGACTAAAAAAACGAACAACGCATCGTACTCTTGAATATCCGCCTCTTTAAGCAGATTCAAAAACGTTAACGATTCTTCAAACAGTTCGGGTTCGGGATCTGACTCCTGTACCACAGTTTCCAGGATATCAATAAGCAAAAGCGCCAAACTATACGCTTGTAAAGAAAAAGCGGCATCTCCGAGTAGATTCCGTAAGCTGGCCACATCTCGCACAGCGGTAATTCGATCAAAGGAACGCCCCGATACGCATTCCACATCAAGAACACTATACGGATTGAGCCGATACCGTAACTTGGCTCCTTCTCGTTTCACACCCTTAGCCAGAAAGGTCTGTTTGCCATATTCTCGAGTGAAAAATATCGCCAACCGATCTCGCTCGGTCAATTCCCGAAATGATAGAAGAATGCCACGCGCGTGATACAGGCGGGCCATAGCACAATCAGACTTCCACTACCACGGGCAAAATCATGGGTCGACGCTGAGTCTTTTGATGAATAAACAGTCCTAACTCTTCACGTAAAGCGTGTTTGACGTATTCATAATTCAACTCCGAGCCCTTAGGATACTTCTCTTCAACCACATCTTTAATACGTTTTTTAATATTCTGAATAAGTTCGCCCGAAGTCTTCATATGAACAAACCCTTTGGAAATAATTTCCGGATCTTGAGAAAGCGTATGCTCTTTGGTATCCACAAGAACAATAACGGTCATCATACCATCCTGAGCAAGTAACTGCCGATCACGAATCACTACTTCTCGAAGATCTCCCACTCCGAGACCGTCCACCATGACATTGTAGGAAGGTACGGTTTCGGTCGTGGTACGTACTTCACCATTCGATGCCTCCACTACCCGTCCATTATCCGTAAGGATAATATGATCCTTATCCATACCATTTTCCAGCGCCATTTGCTCGAACAATTTAAAGGAATAGAAATCGCCGTAGATCGGTTGAAGATACTCGGGACGAATCACATTCAAAAACATCCGCAAGTCCTCACGCGGAGCGTGCCCGCCGAAATGGACATCCATCATCTTATAGTTGATAATACGTCCGCGTTGTTTGGCAATCAAATCTTTCAGACGCTGTACCGCCGATTCGTTTCCCGGAATAACCGAGGACGAAAAGATCACCGTATCACCTTTTTCAATCGTAAAGTTTCGATGTTCTTTGTTGGCAATACGCATTAACGCCGCTTTGGTTTCTCCTTGTGAACCGGTACATACAATAGCCACCTTTTCGGCGGGAAGCCGTAACGCTTCCTTCGCCGAGATTACCGTTTTGGGATTAAAGTTCGCGTACCCCAATTCTTTGGCGATTTCTATATTGGTACGCATGCTATACCCTTCAATAACCACTTTACGCCCGTACTTCTCACAGATTTTAATCACCTGCTGCACACGATTAAGCATTGTGGAGAACGTAGACACAATCACTTTCGCTTTCGCCTGTTGCATTATGGCATCAATATTGTACTGCACCGTGGTTTCCGAAATGGCATGTCCCGGTTTGCTTACACCGGTACTATCCGCCATCAGCATTTTTACACCTTCATTTCCCAAACGAGCAAAACGTCCCATATCGGCCGGTTTTTCATCCAACGGACTGTGGTCCAACTTAAAGTCTCCGGTGTGAAGGATAGTTCCTTCCGGAGTATGAATAATCAAAGCCGCGGAGTCGGGAATGCTATGATTGATATGAATAAACTCTACCTTAAAACTTCCCAATTTAAAGGTGTCCTCATGTTTAACCGCGTGCGCGTTAAGTGCCGGAGCTTCCGGATGTTCAGCCTGACGACGTTGCATAATGGCAATTGTCAAAGGTGTGGCGTAAATGGGCGGATTACCAATCATCGACATGACATGCGGCACTCCTCCGATATGATCCATATGCCCATGTGTAATCAACACCGCGCGAATCTTATCTTCTTTCCCGCGAAGATAGTGCGGATTGGGGATCAAGTAATCAATGCCGGGTTGATCTTCTTCCGGGAACTGAAGTCCCATGTCAATAATGATGATATCATCCCCGTATTCCAAAATGGTCATGTTTCGGCCGCCGATTTCTTCGGCACCGCCGACCGGAATCACCCGAAGCTTCTTTTGCCCCTCCGGGAACGGATCTTTCGCTCGCAAATATCTATTACTCTGATCACTGAGGTCGCGAACAAAGGTTGTCCCGCGACGAACATCAGTTGTTTTATTCGTATTATGTGCCATACATATAATAATTACTTTCTTAAAAAATGATTATACCTCTACAACCACCGGCAGAACCATGGGACGCCGCTCGGTACGAGCAAACAAGAATTTACCGACCTGTTCTCGTAATTCATCCCGAATATAAGACGTATTCACCTCCGACGATTGTTCGGCAAGAAGCCCTTCTCCGATCATGCGAACCTGCTGTTTCACTTCCTCCATAAGTTCTTCGGATTCTTTCATATACACAAATCCTCGAGACATAACTTCCGGTTCTTGGTATAACTTTTTGGTGGCCGTGTCCACAATTAATACCACATTGAGAATACCATCCTCGGACATCATCTGACGATCGCGCAGAACAACCTCTTTGAGATCTCCGACCCCGAGACCATCCACCATAACATTGGACGCGGGAACACGCTCTTTGGTGCGCACTCGCTTCTTAAAGTCAAAGATCATAACATTTCCGTTACGGCCGATGGGAATATGCTTGTCAGGGAATCCCAATGCCTGAGCGGTATCCGCGTTGGCGCGGAGCAGATGATCGTGTCCTTTAATCGGGATAACAAACTTGGGCTTGATAATGTTCATCATGATTTTAATGTCCTCACGATGCCCGTGCGCTCCCGAATAAATCCCCAAATACGGCGTATGGTACGTTAACGCGTCCTGCTTGGCAATATTATCTTTCAGTTGCGCTATGGAACGTTCATTCCCCGGAAGTAAAGAAGATGGAAACACGGCGCTGTCCCCCGGATTCAAGATAAACGTGGGATGCTCGCGATTCATAATTTTCAAAAAATGAGGTACATCATCCCCTTGGTACCCCGTACAAAGCACCACCAGCTGCTCGGAAGAGAGTTCTTTAAGAACTTGCGGCCCCACAATGGTGCCTTTTCCCACTTGAATCATACCGCGTTTACGAGCGGCATTAAATGTATTGAGAATACTCTTTCCTTCGATAAACACATGTCGGTTATTCTTTTCGGCCGCGGTGATAATCTGCTGTATACGATTAAGCATGGAGGGATAGGTCGTTATGACCACTTTCCCCGGTGTGCGATGAATGTAACTTTCAATTTTTTCCCCAATTTCTTGTTCGGAAGGCGCGTATCCTTCTTGCTCGGCGGCATGGCTCCCCACCAGAAGAGCAAAAATATCCGTATCACTGTACTTGGCAAAATCGCCTACATTGGCAACGGGTTCGTTAAGCGGCGTATAATCGAATTTAAAGTTCGGAGTATATACCACTTTCCCTTGTTGAGTATACACACACAGA
>JAHEOE010000060.1 GCA_018609785.1 Minisyncoccota bacterium
AAACATCCACACCAAAGAAACCCGAGAATTTAGTTCGCTGTCTGAAGCGGCTAAAGAACTCAATCTGAGTCCCGGCAACATTACCACGGTTATGACCGGTAAAAAAGTTCAGGATTCAAAGCATAAAAAAAATTTTTACCGAAAAAAACAGCTGAAAGGATGGCAATTTTCTTATATGGATAGCTGGTACAGTGAGAATGTTCTTCCTTACCAAAAGGTTGATATCTGTGAAGAATGCGGTCTCGGTATAACCGACAGTGTGGTACCATACAGAATGATGTGCCCAGTCTGTAAACGCAAAGAAGAGCGGGAAAAGAGTAAAAAACGTATTAAGATTGAAGATGTATGAGTGGAGGAAGACCACTTAAATTTGAATCACCGGAAAAACTTCAGGCCAAGATTGACGAGTTTTTTGAGCATTGCGAGGCAAACAATAAATTGCCAACAATTACCTATTTGGCTGTGTTTTTGGATACGTCGCGAGAGACTCTGAAGGATTACCAGACGAAATATGGTGATGAGTTCTCTGACACAGTCGCGCGTGCAAAACAAAAAATCGAGGCCGAGATGGAGGATATGCTATACAACAAGCATTCCGCAAGAGGTGCTGAGTTTACGTTGAAGAACAATTTTGGTTGGAAAGAAGAGCAACATCTCGACCATACCAGTGGCGGAGAGAAGATTGAAGGGTTCCAGTTTGTAAAGCCCGAAGATGAAACCGACGATACGTCCGAGTAAACGACAATATCAAGCGTGGAAGGCACTGTGGGACGAAAATGTGTCTTACGTCATTTACGGAGGAGCGGCCGGCGGAGGCAAGACATGGCTCTTGTGTGAGTGGTTGATTACGAACTGTTTTTTTTATCCGCAGACCAAATGGTTTATCGGTCGCACGGAATTGAAACGTCTCTTGTCTTCGGTCTACGTTACATTTTGGGAGGTAGCGGCGTACCACGGGGTTACGTCGTACTTTTCGTATAACGGGCAGATGCACTATATACGCCACCATAACGGTTCTCAGATAGACCTCATTGACCTCAAATATCAACCATCCGACCCCAGATACGAACGGTTCGGGTCTCTGGAATATACCGGCGGAGCCATAGAGGAAGGCGGTGAAGTTGCTTTTCCCGCATTCGACATTCTTAAGTCTCGTGTGGGACGTAAGCTCAATAGCAGGTACAACCTACCGGGACGAATTCTCATCACATGCAACCCGTCCAAAAATTGGCTCTATTCCGAAGTCTATAAACCGTGGCGGGAGAACGAATTGCCACCGGAATATGCGTTTGTGCAGGCGTATGTAACAGACAACCCGTATATCGACCGTGAGTACATCAATAACCTCCGCAATTTGCGTGATAAATCGCAGAAAGAGCGACTCCTGAACGGAAACTGGGAATACGATGACGACCCGACTGCTCTCATGGACTTTGATGCTATTAACGACCTGTTCACCAACACGTTTGTGGAAAGCGGGAAAACTTACATCACCGCCGACATTGCGCGTATGGGTAGTGATAGAGCCGTGATCATTCTCTGGAAGGGCTTAAGGGCGGAAGAAATACATGTTATGGACATTAGCACGACTGTGGAGCAGGAAAATGTCATAAAAGAATTGGCAGAGAAACACCAAGTCCCCCGCTCAAAAATTGTCATAGATGAAGACGGCATCGGCGGAGGCGTAGTGGATCACCTGTCAGGTGTCAAAGGCTTTGTGAACAATGCTCAGCCCATGCGAGGTGAGAATTATTTGAACTTGAAGACACAATGTTATTTCCTCTTATCCGAAAAGGTGAACAATCAAGCGATATACATCGCGGATGACTCTCACAAAGAAGAAATCATTGAAGAACTGGAGCAAATTAAGCAAAAAGATGCGGACAAAGACGGGAAACTGAAAATCAAAGGCAAGGAAGAAGTCAAAGAAATGCTCGGACGCTCGCCCGACTTTGCCGACGCTTTGATGATGCGAATGTATTTCGAACACGGTATCAATCACGATGCGTTCCTCAATGCCATGCTATATTAGCAGAAAAAAGGCGGTATAATGCCATCAAGATTATACCGCCAAAATGTTCGAGAGAATCAAACAAATCTTCGGAACCCAAAAATCATTCACGTCCGGGGGTACTGTTTTTCCCGTGGACGAAAAGGCTCACGTCGGTCCCACGATTAACGGCTGGACGTATATCGCGTTGGAGGCAATCGCCTCGGAAGTTTCTCGTGCGGAACTACAACTCCGAAGGAAGTCAGATGATGATGTTGTAGACAACCATCCAATCTTGGATGTACTCCAAATGCCCAACCAGTTCCAGCCGGGAGCGGAGTTTCTATATTACGTACAGTTCCGTTTGGATGCATACGGCAATGCGTTGGTGCACAAAGATAAAACACGAAAACCGAAGGTTCTGATCCCTCTCAGCAACCAAGAATTTAGAATTAAATTTAATGAAGAACTGCAACGGGTGGAGTACAGACGGAAGAACGGAAGAAACAGAGTATTTACCACCGAGGAAATTCTTCACCTGAAGTACCCCGGAGAAACAATTTACGAAGGTAAGGGCAAGTTAGACTATCTCTCCGAATGGCTGGAGACGCTTGGCCTCTCCCAAAATTACGTAAACCAAATCCTAAAAAAAGGACCGTTCTTCAACGGAATGGTGACAGTCCCTACCGAAGATCCGGAAACGCTCAAACAGTACAAAGACACGTTTCGACAAATGCACGCCAATGAGACCACAGCGGGCAATATCCTTTTTATGCCCAAAGAGACCAACTACGAAGACATGGACGCGAGTCTTGAGAACATTCAGTTCTCCGAATTTGAGAGGCAAATCCGTGACAAAGTCCTCGCCGGATTCCGCGTCCCCAAATCCATCGTGGGTATTTCAGAGAGCGGTGATTCACATAGCGACCAGAAGAATGCCCGAATGCACTTTCTCGGATCGGTAATCCGGCCCAAGCTGGAATACTTGGTGAATTACCTGAACGCCTTTTTTGTTCCCTTGTACGACAAAAACGTCTATCTGGACTTTGTCGATCCCACACCACAGGACCGTGAGATGTTACTCAAAGAACGAGAAGCGGGGGCGAACGTCTGGTTCACCACCAACGAAATTAGATCGGAGGAGGGTCTATCTCCTGTGGAAGGCGGAGATCAGCTATACGTCGGACGCGGTCAGCAGGCAGTAGGCGAGGTGCAAGAGGA
>JAHEOE010000061.1 GCA_018609785.1 Minisyncoccota bacterium
GCAGAGCTCCCCAACGAGGTCGCCAAACAGGTGAAGGAGACGTACATGTCCCTTCAAGACAAGGAGATGACTCCCTTCAACGGCCTTGGCAAAGAGGAGCGAAAACAATTAAACAGTGAGGTTCGTGGAATGCTCACCCGTCAGCTGACTCGCGAGAAAGCGTCCATGCTGTCCACACAAGACAGCGCCGGTGGATACACCATCCCGGAAGAGATGTCCGAAGAGATCGATCGTCTCTCTAAAACGAACGGTATCCTGCTCAACCTGGCAGACCGCATGAATATGAGCGCGCCGGCGGTAAACATCCCGTCCTACAGCAAGTCCGCTCTCAAAGGAACCTACATCGACTTCCCGACGGAAGTAACCGATGAAGACCTAAAAGGAGACTTCGGCAACACCTTGCTCACCGCTCAAACGTGGATGCTCGTGTTCGCGCTGCCGTTGGACCTGGTCCAGGACTCGGCCGTAGACATCTCCGCGTTTGTTTCCGCGTTGGCCGCTGAAGGACGCGCCTTCCGCATCGACGACGAAGGATTGAACGGAACCGGACAGCCGTTTACCGGACTCCGCAATTCCAGCGCCACGCAATCCTACACGCAAAACAGCGGTAGTACGTCTGGCGGTTTCACGCCCACCGACGCTGCGAAAATGATCGCCAACGTCGAAGAATCGCAGCTCCAGAACGCGGCATGGATTGTGAACCGTAAAGACTGGGCTAAGATCAAGACCAGTGAAACCAGCTATGGTGCGCTGCAGTTCAACACCGACACCGCGGCCTTCTTGACCTTCAAACGTGAAGGCGGCCTGACCCCGGCCGGTGAACTTCAAGGATACCCGGTCTACACCACAGACCTGTTGCCGGAAGGAACCACCTCCGGAGACCAGTTCATCATGTTCGGAGACATCGCCAAGGCTTTGAAGCTTGGTGTCCTCGAAGGAATGACGATGGACCGCTCCGAAGAAGCGACCATCAACGGAACCAGTATGTACACCAGTAACGGTGTCGGATTCCGATTCAAAGAGCGACACGGCTTGGCCGTGGCAAACGCCGGAGGAAACGCTGTCGTGGTTGGACAAACCAAGTAATAGCTAGGAGGCGGGGTCTTCCCCGCTTCCTCCTCCACCTGAAGAAGATAATCAAAGAAATATGGACATTTCTGACAATATCCTTGTAAAGCAAGGCCTCGTCCCCGGAAACTACACGTCCAACCAAAGCTCTCCCGGAAGCGTCGACACGCAAGGCTACCACAATGCCGCGGTTGTCGTTACTACGGGAAGCGTCGACGGATCGGACGGAGACGAGACCTATGACATCGAGGTGTACGAAGCAGATAACTCCGGAATGAGTTCGGCTTCCAAGATTGCCACCGTTTCGTTCGACGACAATTCTTCGGATGAGAACGTAGAACTCGTTCGACTCGACGAAGTTTCTGTAGCTCGAGAACGATACATCGAAACTCGGTTGGTCACCGGAGGTACATCACCTTCCATTGACCTCGGAATTGCCGTTCTCCTCGGAGACGCAGTAAACGCACCTGTTGGAAACAGTGTCACTGACGCTTAATCCGTAAGTGCTGAGATGTGAGGCCCCTTCGGGGGTCTCCACCTAAGCATTTGCACCATGGCGAGCAAACTCACCGAACTATCACGCGTTAAAGACCGACTGGGGCTCAATCAGAGTTCCAACAAAGACACCCTGCTGGATAACCTTATCTTGCAGGCGACGGATTTTATCGAGCGTCGGTGTGGACGAACATTCGAGAACACCCGACACGAAGAGTTTTATGATGGAGATGAAGTTGCCGTTCATAATCACTTTATCCATCTCCACATCCAGAATCCTCCGTTGAAGAGCGTGCTCGGTGTCCATTACCTGGGCAGTCGAGACTCGCTATCCGACTCCGGTGATGAATCCGAGAATGTATCTCTATCCCAGCTCAACCCGATCTCGGAGCCGAACCGAACGTGGCGAGACTTCAGCAATCTAGATTGGAAGGAAAATGGCACTATTTGGATGCTCGCTCCGTTCGGATTCCGCAGCATCCGCGTCAGGTACGAAGGCGGCTACGCTGTGGACTTCGCGAATTACAGCGATGACAGCAAGCACGAACTTCCGCGAGATATCACAGAACTGGTGGAAAAATTGGTGGTCAAGTACTATCTGAAGCGCGAAGAGGAGGGAGTGAAAAGCGCGGACTTCCGGGATGCGACACGAGAATACGCCAACTTCCTTGAGAAAGACGATCTGCGAATAATTAACTATTACAAACAATGGCACGCCCTTTTGTGACAGTAACGGTAAGCGGTGAAGAGAAGCTCCAAGAAGGCTTCGAAAAGGCTCCGAAGTTTACGCATAATCAATTGCAACGAGCAATCAAAGCCGCTTTGCTAACGATCGACAAAAACGCGACCGATCAGAACTTCCAGTTCAAAACACCGCGATCGGAGAGAACGGGGAGGCTTCAACAGTCATTCTCGCAAGGGATAGACCTTCCACAAGGAAACTCACTGACCGGGTCTATCGGACCGACGGTGAAGTACGCCAAGTTTGTTCATGAGGGTACGGGTCCGTTCCGGATAAAGCCCAAAAGCAAAAAAGCTCTGGACTGGCCCGGAGCCGACCATCCGGTTAAGTCCGTGAGGCACCCGGGGATTGAGGCCAACCCGTTCATGCCTCGAATAGCCAAAGCCGCGGAACCTGAAATCAAGAACAAGCACTTCAAGACCGCGCTCCAGCGAATTGCGAACAAGATAGCCGAATAACCATGGGTAATGCCGTCAACATCAAACAGGAAATAATCAACGGACTGGACTCACTAGTGAGTAACGGTCACATAAACCAACGCGTGGTGCTGAATTATGCGAGTGACCCTAGCGAGGACCCGAATGTGAACGATTACCCCGTGGCCGTGCTCATCCCCCCGTCTTCCACAGCAGAGACGTTGGTTAATCGCACGAGACTGGATAATTTTACCTACATGGTCGCGTTCCTAATGAAGATCGAAAAGCTCGGAACGTTCACGGACATTGAGGATTTGATGGATGCAGCTATCGACGAGTTCGCGAACCGCATCACTCTGAACGGAGCGGCAGACGGCGGTTTACTCTTGAGTAACGGGACAACGGACATCCTTGATGACCACAACGGCATCCTTTACTTCACTCTGCAGCTGGATGCCAAAGCACAAAGACAACTAACCTTCTAACCATGGAACAAGACTACGAGAATAAACAACTCACCTCAGAGAATACAAAGAAGACGTTGAAAACCTACGTTTTCCCTCGACAGGGCATATACGGCGGCAATGTGGCTATTGAAGCCACCAGCCGAAAGGAGGCAGAAGAAATATTCAAAGGAAGCAAAAAGAAATCCGGCAAAAAGTCCGGAAAGAAAACCGGAAAAAAATCTGAGAATGACACAGAAAAAACAGGATATAATACCAAGTAAATAAGGAAAATCTATGCCAGCAGAAATTGGACGATTAACAGACATCGGACTCGGCAAAGAGTCCACCCGACTGACCGCCCAGGGTTCCGCGGACATCTGGCTTCAGTGGAGTTCGGCGAGTTACAACGACGAGATCGAAGAGGTACAAAACGAATCCGCCGTGGGTGTGATCAATGACACCATCGACTCCCAAGTCGCCAAACAGATGAACAGCGGTTCTTTGGAAAGCATCGTCGGCATCGACACCATCGACCCGTTCCTTCAGAGTGTTTTGGGAACGGTATCCACTGCTACGGACAGTCCCGAAGCCGGTGTGAACACAGATACCTATACCGTATCCCAAGACAACACCCATCCGACATACACCATCTTCGGCAAAGACGGAAATGAAACCGTCGCCATTCCCGGCGCGTTGTTTGGAAGCTTCAGTCTTTCCGCCTCACAAAACTCGTACGTAACCGTATCAGCGGACTTCACCGCCAATCCGAGCCAAGACGCGACCGTTTCGCCTTCTTACACCTCGGAGACGAACTTTATTTCTCGTCATGTCACCGTGGAATTTGCCAATGATGAAGCGAGCCTTGATGACAGCGGTCTCACCACCGTGCGTAGCGTGGATTTGAGTATTGAGCCGAATGTGGAAGATGAGGACGCACTTGGAAGTGTGGAAGCTGTGGACCGATTCAACACCCAATTCACTGTAAGCGGAAGCATGGAATTGCTCTACGACGGGACTAAGTTCCGCGACGACATGCTTAACGCCACCAAACAGGCCATGCGACTGACGTTGAAGAACGATCAAGTCACTATCGGAAGTTCCACCAATCCTGAGATTCAAGTGGACCTCAACAAGGTCAAGTTCACGAGTCGTGAAGTTAGTAGAGAGCCGAACGACATCATGTCCGAGTCTGTGGACTTCACCGCTCACTATGACTTGGGCGATGCCAAGGAAATCGAAGTAACAAGGATTTACACCCCCTAATATATGAACCTTGAGGAAGCGAAAAAGACTATCCTGGCTCAAGTGATTCAAAAACAGACTCGCTACGAAGCGGGCGACGTGGTAGCCACGCCCATGGGCACAGGCGTGGTTGCCGCGTCCATGGAGTCGGATTTTGAATTTCCTATCGCCGGGGACGAAGAAGAAGACGACGCTACGCGCAAAGTGCAAGCCTCGGAGTCTTCCCCCGCGTATGTGGTAGCTTTTGGTGGACGATCCGGCGTGTTTCGAGCCGAAGACCTCGAGCAAACCACATTTGAAGGAGACGAATCGTTCACCGAAGGCGAAGCGTTGGCCTCTATTGCCGAGGTAGACGTAACCGAAGATGACCTGCCCGACGGATGGGATGTTCAAAGTCTCCTCGATTACTGGGCAGACATCGGAACTTGGACCGCCTGTGTGGAAGGACTGCAAGGAGAAGTGGATTCTCCGGAATCCATTTGCTCCGACCGCAAAACCTTGGTCCTCGGGACCGAACGGTGGCGAAACCGTTTCTAGTACAAAAATAACCGCACAACTCTATGAGCAAAATCGCACTTCCCAAGATCACCGTTTCCTTGGACTTTTACGGCGAGGACTGGAAAGATTGCTATATCAAGTTGAATCGACCCAGTGCTTCAAAACTGGTGGAATTGGAAGAAAAAATGGAGAAAAACGGACAGTCTCGCGAAGTTTTGGAAGAGATGAAAACGTTTGTGAAAGATCATTTTGTGGAAGGGAAAGTTTGGGTTTATGACGAAGAAAATGATGAAGTAAAAATGGGAGATGTGGAAGAAGACCACTTTGAAGAAGGATTTGACGCAAATTTTTTCTTCATTGTTATGAAAACGCTCTTTCAAGGGAACCGCGATGCGCAGTAGATCACTACGAGAAGAAGCGAAACCGATGGCGTGGCATCATTCAGCGAGCAATGCGAAATAACTCCTTACCGGATGAGAACCCCGATCCGATTCTTGGTATATATCAATACATGCAGGTGTTCGGGGTAAGCTACATGGAGGCCATTCAAGATCCGCCGGATGCCAGAACCAAACTTCTCGAGATTCACAGCATCAAGAAAGAAGAGGAAGAACGTGAGCGGAAAAAACAAGAACGTCAAAAAAATCGAAAATAATTTATGGCCGAAGCTCAAGTACAAATCGACGTAAACGCTCAAGACAATGCCAGCCGGGAGCTGGATCGTTTGAGTGGGAAGACCCGGCGGTTTGGATCTCAAATGAGAGACACGGCCCGCAGAGCTACTCAGGCGGCCACTCGCATCGCAACCGGTGTGGGAGCTATCGGAACGGCTTTGGGAACCGTTGCGGGGCGACAATTCGTAGATTTCCAGTCCGCAATGAAAGAGGTGCAGGCGATCAGCGGAGCTACGGATGAACAGTTTGATAAGCTGAAAGAAACCGCCAAGGAACTGGGCAGTGAAACTCGCTTTTCCGCCACGGAGGCAGCTTCCGGAATGAAGTTTTTATCTCGGGCCGGATTCGAAGTGCAGGAGTCAATTGATGCCCTGCCAAGTGTGCTTCAGGCGGCAACCGCTACCAGTACTCAGTTAGGGCAAGCGGCGGACATTACCACCAACATCATGTCCGCATTCGGTAAAGAAGCGAGCGACACGGGTGAAGTAGCAGACCAGCTAGTCAAAGCCACCAACAGCGCGAACACGAGTTTGTCAGAGCTGGGACGAGCGACCAGCGAAGTCGGTGCCATCGCTCAGTCGGCGGGCATGACCTTGTCCGAGACAACGGCCATCATCGGAAAAATGTCCGATGCGGGTATTAAAGGTGAGAAAGCCGGTACCGCTCTCAAGGGTGCCATCGCTCGTCTTCAGGATCCCAGCAAAGATGCAAAAGAAGCTTTGGACGAACTTGGACTTTCCGTTGAGGATATTCAGGAAGGAGACGGGAGCCTGAAAACCATGAACGAAATCCTCAAGCTCCTTGAAGAGAACGAAGCTACGGCCGCGGAGACCACGAAAATCTTCGGTCAGGAAGCAGGACCTAAACTGCAAGCGGTCCTGCAGCAAGGAACCGACGGACTGGAAGATTTAAGAGAAGAAATTAAGGACAGTGAAGGAGCTGCAAGCGATGCCGCGGACACCATGCGTGAGGGATTCCAAGGAGCGGTCAAAGAACTGCAAGGTGTTTTACAAACATTTGCGGTTACCGCATTTGAGGAGACCTTAGCGGATAAGTTGACTCCAGTTGTGGAAGAATCTACGAAAAAAATCAAAAATTTCAAGGATGCGATTTCAAGTACTGAAGAAGAGGCAAAGAGCTTGCCTCCGGCAATGGACAGAACCGCTGATTCCATTAAAAAAGCCGGAAATCAATCAAAAAACACCGGAGAATCATTTTCTTTTCTCAATGATTTTCTTGGTTTGAGCGATCAAAATCTAAAAACGTTGAAACAGACATGGAAATTCTTTGTTCCGGTGCTCAAGCTCGCGCGGGACGTGA
>JAHEOE010000062.1 GCA_018609785.1 Minisyncoccota bacterium
ATTGTCACCTCTTGAGGAGAAAACTCCCCGTTCCGGTACGTAACTTCCGCGGCTACGTCCCTCTCATTTCCGGACGGTTCGGACGTTGACGCGCTATCCGAAGGAGAATTAGGCAATTCTTCATTCTGATTTTCTTCTACAGATGCTTGGTCAGTGTTAGCTGTAGACTCTTCCTCGTCGGAATTTCTCATAACCAGCATAGCTATAAGAGCAATCCCCCCGATGATGATAATGGCTACAAGAACTCCTTTGACTGTATTGTTCATAAATTGTCTGTTACTTTTAGTACTAAATGTAGTATATCATAGGTTTTATGTATTCTTCTACTAGAGCCCATCTCAAAAATATTCTTTCGGAATGTCTATTATACACATATGAAGGCGACAGAGCGTATGAACGAATTTTGGGTATGGTAGGCCGTAGGCATTAAATGCCAGTGAATACGTTTCTGTCGCCTTCATATACTTTCACCTTCAATAATTTTGAGATAATCTCTAGAAACAAACAGAGTATACCCTGCGGTTCATGTCTCTTCCTCTTTATGAAAACGGATAAATATGCTATGTTTAAGAATGTATTAAGGGCCTGTAGCTCAGCTGGCTAGAGCGTCTGTGTCGCATACAGGAGGTCACCGGTTCGAATCCGGTCAGGTCCACACTTTCATGTAAGTTTTTGTTATGATCGGAATCATCAACGACTCAAGGGACGCAAATGCGCGTGCGCGACAAGAAATCCGTGTTCAACACTTATTCAGAGCCCCGACTTCTTTTTTGGAGGTTACCAATGATATAGAGGCAAGCGGCAATGTAATTGATATGTTGGACGCAACACGAGGATCAAGCAGTGTTGTGCTAGGCAATGTCGCACCACGTAACGGTGAGGCCAAGCAGTGGGAAAACGGGACGCCGTTCGGATACTTCCGATATCATAACACGCTGGTAGTCACAACAGTGGACGGGTATACATTATCCCTCGTCAAAAAACTTAATCTCACATCTGAAATTAACGTTATTAATTACATACCCGCTCTGCAAACCCTCAAAACGGAAGGATACATTTCCGAAGAAGAACGTCTCCACATGGAGACCACTCAATTCCGCAGCTTTCATTTTCTACCCGTCGTAGCAAAAGCCATTTGGGACATGCGCAGTATACCCCACGAATCTTGGTCCATAGCCCGTTTTCCCGATCTATCATCGGTTATCTGGTGGATTGACAGTTTCGGAAATGCTAAAACAAATCTTCTTTCAGAGGAAATCAGTAATCACCGGACACTTTCCACAACTCAAGGTCCGTTTCCGATTTATCATCGACTCAAAGATGTTCCCACCGGACAGGACGCCTGTGTAACCGGCAGTTCGGGACTCGAATCTCACCGCTTTCTCGAATTGGTAGGCCAAGGATTTTCGCTCGCTAAAGAGTACGACCTAACTACAGGTACGAAACTTTAGAGGCCATATTAAAAAACTCCCCAACCTCAAAACCCCCGCAATCACGGGGGTTTTATTATAACTCCTCACTTTTGTAGTAAATCGGATGTAAGAATAACCCTCCAAATAACAGAAAATATTTTGCTATATCCGGTTACACACCGACATACGGATGCCGATGGCACTTACACAGTATAAATACCACAATATATTTTGTCAAATTATATCAAAATGTTTAATTTTTAAGGCACGCATAAAGCTCCCGAGCCAATTTCTCGGGATCATGTCGGATAAGCGTACGTCGTAACAAATCTTTTTTGGGCACTTGAGAATACAGTTCATCCGCTATAACATCCGCTCCGACAAAAGCGGGGGCATTATCCTTTTCGGTTTCCGTTTTATCAAATTCCACCGGAGCGCCTTCTTGTTGATAGCGTTCCAATAATTCGGAAGAGGGCCGCTGCGTATTATAGAGAACATAATCCAGAACATTTGCACCTACATAGGTTTCAATCTCTCGCGCAAAGTCCTGTACGGAAAACCCGTCGGTATGTCCGTACTTGACCATGAGATTACAGTTGAAGATGATACGTGCGTCCGTCTCTTGTAAAGCCCTTGGAACTCCTTCAACCAACAAATGGGGAATAATACTCGCATACAGATTCCCGGGACCGATAATCACTGCGTCTGCATCCAAAATAGCCTGGCGTGCCGATTCATTGATCACCGCCGGCGGATCAAGATACATGCGCTCAATGCCAAAATACCGAAGTCCTTCGTATTGAGTGATATCTTGTTCGCCGCAGATTGTTTTCTTTTGCTCTTGCAAATCAACACAAAGATTGGTATTGGTTGTCGTTACCGGCTTTACGGAGCCTTCTACGTTCAACACATCCGCGGCTTCTTCAATCGCTTGCGTAAAGTCGCCCGTTATTTTTTCCAACGTAGATAAAAAGAGATTACCGAAGTTATGACCGGTTAATTGACCTTCCTGATACCGATAAGTGAACAGATCGCGCATTACACCGGAATTACGTGAAAGAGCAACCAAACACTGTCGCGCATCCCCCGGCGGAAGAACGCCAAGCTCGTCCCGGAGCTGTCCGGTTGAGCCGCCGCTGTCGGTCATGGTCACAATGGCGGTCAGATCCAAGTCTTGGTATGTTTTAAGACCGGAAAGCATGGTAAATCCACCGGTGCCGCCACTGATTGTAACAATTTTGAAAGGTTTCATACATGTGGATAATTACGTGGTTTTACTTAGACACTCCTTATGGTATCCTTTAATCAAACAGAAATCAAAGAATATAGATATAGATTCTTAAACCAATACACACCGTCGGTAGCCGAAAGAGCATCCTAGCTTAGGATGCTCTTTTCTTTTATAATAGGCGCATATTAGAGATCATCTCAAAATTATTGAAGGTAGAAATATATGAAAGCGACAGAGACGTATTCACTGGCATTTAATGCCTACGGCCCACCATACCCCAAATTCGTTCATACGCTCTGTCGCCTTCATATACGTATGATAGATATGATATTCTGAAAGAATATTTTTGAGATGGCTTCTAGTCGTATTGATATGCAACCGCCTTATATTCGTCCGCTCGGAGCGCTGTTTCTCGTATTTATTCTGACCATTCCGTTCTCTGTCCGCACTACGGTTGTCTCTTTTCCCATTCAAGGCACCTCCAATCCGTTTCTGTCTTTCTTTTTGTATCATTTGGACATTCTGGCGTTTCTTCTTGTTCTCGGCGGACTCATGTTCCACGTGAAACATACAAACTCACCATCTTCACAAACGTATGCTATTCTCATAAGCTTGGCCCTGTTTCTCTTTGGATGGACTCTTTTAAGCCTGTTTCATACGGAATTTCCCCGTCTTGCTTGGTTGAGTTTGACGAGATTCACTATGGGCGGACTTCTTATTTATACGCTCACACCGATCATACGCGAGTATTGGTTCACCATTTCTAACGCACTCCTCTTCGGAGCAGCGGGGTCGGTGTGTATTGCCTCACTTCAAGTGATAGGTCAAGATGATCTGGGCTGGCAGTTTTTCTCTGAAGCTCGTCTCGATCCTAATACGGCCGGTGTAGCAAAAACCCAACTCGGGGATTCGGAACTCATTCGCGGTTACGGCCTGTTCCCACACCCCAATATCCTCGCGTTTTTTCTCTTCACCTCTCTGAGTAGTCTTTTCCTTCGGTATGTTCCACGTGGAACAAAGCAAAAATTCGGAGTAGGGATAATTCTTTTTGCTATTCTCGGTGTGGGGGCGGTAGATCATTACCTGCTGACCAGCGCCCAAGGATTTTACACCGGTATAGTCCTCATCCTTTTACTCGCCAACCAACCCCCC
>JAHEOE010000063.1 GCA_018609785.1 Minisyncoccota bacterium
ATATACAGCCCCATCAGTACGGTGATATTCTTACTCCGAAAAACCTCATAAGCCAAAATTTTGCCTTTCCGAAATCCGCTTTCCCTTCGACAAATTACACCATCTGGAAACCGGTGGATTGGAACAGCGGCGGCGCATTCATATGCGACAAACACACGTTTGAAACAATCGGTGGCTTCGATGAAGATTTTTTCCTGTACATGGAAGATATCGACTTGGGAAAACGGTTGACGGAGGCCGACTACCAAAACTATTGGACCAATCTTATGCATGTCTTCCATCATGAAGGTGGGACACAAGGTCCTTCACTTTCCACCAAACGACACTATTATGCGTCTCAACGAGCATATTTTGCCAAACATTTCGGAAGTTGGACACGCCTCATTCTTCGCCCTCTCCACGAACTAATGCTTCTTACTCACCGGTTCGGAAACTAAATTCCTCTCTATGAATATCCTATACGGAATTCTTATTGGTACGATTGTACTTGGCCAGCTTATTCAATTACCCCTGTTGGGCGGAGTTTTAACCGATATCATCCTCCCCTTATATTTGGGAGTATGGAGTATTCATTCCGTCCTAAAAAAGCGCCCGCTTTACCTTTCCTCAGCTATTATCTTGAGTATCCTGTTTCTGTTGTACGCCGCTTTTTCATTATTCCTTAATCTCGGAGAACTTCCCATGCCGGGCGGGATTCCGGGCTCAATCGCCTATTGGATCAGGCTTGCGCTGTACCTCGGGTTGTTGCTTCCATTTACGCAGATGATGTACGAAGACAGAGAGCGAACAATGCGAGTTTTCCTTGATACGCTTATTTACACCGGCCTCGCTCTCGCCTTCCTTGGATTTTTACAACTTATCTTTATTCCCGATTTTTCGTTTATGGCAGAACGAGGGTGGGATCCGCATCAAGGCCGTCTATTGGCAACCTGGTTTGACCCCAACTTTCTCGGGGGATTCCTAGGAATGGCCTTACTCGCGGTTCTGGCTCGCTTGCTCTTTCATTGGGACACCGGCCCTTCAGCTATTATATCCGCGTACGGACTTCGTTACGCGGCATTTACAGGTATTCTCACCCTTGCTTTGGTTCTCACATTCTCGCGTAGCGCATTACTCGGATTTTTAGCGGGAATGACGCTTCTGTTTGTATTCAAATCCTGGCGCGCGTTTCTCCTGGCCATAGCTATCGGAGCTCTCCTTCTTCTGTCCATACCTCGACTTCAGGAACGCGTGGAAGGCGCTTTGGACGTGGATGAAACAGCCAAACTACGTCTCCAATCTTGGAAACGCACTCTTCAAGATATTGAAGAGAATCCATGGATCGGCCAGGGCTACAACACGCTCCGCTATCGCGTGGTTAACCCGGCCAGTGTTAACACCGCCTCGGGACGAGACAACAGCCTTCTCACTTTATGGTTGACCAGCGGACTTGTCGGAATGTCTTTATTTCTTGCTTTATTTGCGCACAAATGGATCCAGTTCGTCCTCATATATTTCCGTCCCGACCGATATACGCAAGAAACACGCCTTTTTGCTTTAACAGGCCTTTCGATTATTACACTTATTCTTGTACACTCCATGTTCGTACACAGTCTGGTATACCCACATATTTTACCGTTTTTGCTGATGTTTTTGGCGTTTTAATTGTGGAGGATATCGTATTTGGAACACATTTCAAATTTAAATTGCGTTTTATTTACAATGCAGATAATATTATGCTAGAATTACCTATTGACTTATAAGACACTCTATGGCTGAAGAACAGGCAACCAACATCCGAACAAGACCGCCGATTATCACTATCATGGGGCACATCGACCATGGGAAGACGAGTCTGTTGGACTATATCCGCAACTCACGCGTAACCTCGAAAGAGGCGGGGGGGATTACCCAGCATGTCGGCGCCTATCAGGTGGAAGCGAACAACCAAACACTCACCTTCATTGACACGCCGGGGCACGAGGCCTTCCGGGCTATCCGCACACGGGGGATCAAAACCTCCGATATTCTTGTTATTGTCATCGCCGCCGATGAAGGAATTAAACCTCAAACGGAGGAAGCCCTGGAGAACGCGAAAGCCACCGGTCTTCCTATCGTTATCACCCTTACCAAAATCGATAAAGAAGAGACAAACGTCGATAAGATTAAAGCAGACCTAGCCGAACGCGAACTTACTCCGGAAGAATGGGGGGGAGAAACAGTTGTTACCCAGGTTTCCTCCACTACGGGAGAGGGCATCGACACATTTCTGGAAATGCTCACCCTCGTTGCCGAAGTAAACGAGATTACCGCCAACTATAATCCGGAATATACGGACGGGTTCGTTCTGGAATCATTTCTGGACTCCAAAACAGGGCCATTAAGTGATGTTATCGTTCAAAACGGTCAATTAAAAACCGGTGACGTGATCTTGGTCGGAACGCAGACATACGGTAAAGTCCGCCGTATGAACGATCCTCACGGAAATATCGTTAAAGAAGCTTCCCCGAGCGATCCGGTTCGTATCCTCGGACTTAAAGAAGTTACTGATGCCGGAGAACAGTTCCGAGTGGTCAAGAATGAAAAAGAGGCTCAAACGGTCATCGAAGAGCACACCAAAAAACCGAGCAATGAGCCGGTTATGCAGTTTCTCATGCAACAAAAAAAGACCGAACTTAACCTTATTCTTAAGGCTGATTCCGGCGGTTCGTTGGAAGCCATTGAGTATGCGCTTGATCAGATTATCCAGGATGAAATTAAGATTAACGTACTTAATAAGAGCATCGGACAAGTTACCGCTTCTGATATTCAAGAAGCCAAAGCCGAGGAAGCTCTTATTCTCGCTTTCGGAGTGAAAGAAAACAAAAAAACCAAGCAGATGGCCGAACAACAGAGCGTTCGCATCAAATATTATCGTCTCATTTACGAGCTTACGGATGAGATTCGCGACCTCTTGTATAAAATGCAAGAACCGAAAATTCAACGTAATGACTTTGGTACGCTCAACATTCTTCGTGTATTCAAAGAAGATAAGAAATCCATCATCATTGGCGGTCGCGTTACGGAAGGAAAAATGAAAAAAGGATCACTCGTGGAAATCTCCAACGGCGAAGAGATTATTTTACGCGGAAACCTCGCCGAACTTCAACACAACAAAGAAGTTGCAAATGAAGTCGAACAAGGACGTGAGTGCGGTATTCGTATCAACACGCAATTCAAAAATGAGTCTCCTAAAGACGGATATACGCTTTACAGTTACGAGGAAGTAACTCAAGAGTTGTAAAGCTATGGAGGACCGGACCCAACTACGTATCAACGAGTTCATTCGAGACCATCTTTCCACGATTATCCACCGCTCGCTCAAGGTAGATCCCGATCGGCTGGTGACCGTAACTCGGGTGGAAACTTCTCCGGATCTTTCCCAAGCATATGTGTATATCACCGTTTGGCCAAAAAATGTACGAGGCAGTACGCTTCGTCAAATTCGTAACCAAGCATCGGAATTTCGCGCCGAACTGGACGATCTTCTCAAACGACGTCGTACTCCCAAACTTCTCTTTCGTATAGATGAAGGTACGAACGAAGTTCCCCGTATTCAACAATTATTCGAGCAAATTGATGAAGAACGAGACACCTCTACAGACAC
>JAHEOE010000064.1 GCA_018609785.1 Minisyncoccota bacterium
AACCGATACTGTGATGAGAATTTCCAAAACCTCATGCGGTATGAAATTTCGCGGGCTCGAGAGCTTTATCGGTACGCCGAAGCAGGTATCCCGCTCCTTTCCCAACACGCCCGCTTTGGCGTCTTTCTTGCCGCCCGATTATACACCTCTATTTTAGAGGAGATCGAACAGGTGAATTACGATGTGTTTCATCATACGATATCGCCTTCCAAACGGAAGAAGATAACTGTTTTAAGTACTAGTATTCCATACTATATACGTTTTGCTACCTGACCAATAATAAGCCCTCCTCAAATATATTTGAGGAGGGGGTGACAAATGGCTAACTTTCCGGACGGATATAACCAACCATTTCTAACATTTGGGCAACTTTATCCGGATATTCTCCAATAAATGCAGGTACAAGATCTGTATTCCGGTCAACATTCAATGCCTGTTTCTGTTCGGGAGTCAGAGGTGTAAAATTCGCAATATTGTGCGAAGTAGCTGACCACATGCGATCATATATTTCCCGTGTAAGACTCCCCCATACCGTGTAGTATGGCCGTGCATACATATATTGAGGATTCTCATTTAATAGAGAGTCTACACTTTGTTGCAACCGATTACGTATCTGTTGTGGATGATCCGAGTCTTCCATATTTCCAAATTCCAAAGCAATACTTCCCGGAATTTCGGAAATGAGAAATCCATGATAATCACCTTTTCCTCGATTAAGATCGACAACGTGTCGAATATCAAAGTACTGAATCAGTGCTTTGGATCGTTCATTGAGACCATCAACAACAATTAAATCAAAGTTGCCATATGTCTCATGCACATCGATAACAAAATCTACAGGGTCATGTGCAAATCCGGCTTGCACCCCGTACGCATTTTGCCCCTTGAGTCGATCAGTTAATTCAGCCGCTCGACGCTGTACATATGATGAAGAGTCATGCTCACCGGGAAATTCTCGATTCAAATCAGGATCGAATTTTTCCCTCTCCGGGACTCCACGTAAATTCATTTCTACGGCCAACGGATTGCCACAAACAGATCGGAGTCGTATATTTCCTTTCCGCACTTTGTTATATTTTTCATGTAATAGAGGACGAATATTCTGTTCGTCTCCGTGTATGCCATAGACAATGGCTCCTTCTAACATGTCTTATCTCCTTATGCAAAAGAACTACAATTGCGAATTAACCATATATATACGTCTCTGTCAACATCTCTCATAGACCGGACGTCTATTACCGAAGTAACACCTTACCATACAACATTTCTAAAAAATAAGTCAGGTAGTGTCCCTCCTCTTTTAAAAGAATGGTTATGATTCTCCGAAGAGGCGAAAGAGCTCTCCTCCTTTTGAGACACGTTCTACTCTTTTAATCCATACCCCGTCCGGAAAATAAGCCATGTCCCAAAAAACACGAGCACCAAAAGAGCGGTTAAAACTCCAAAACACAACCAAACCGAGACATCAGAATACCCCAAAAATCCGTAACGAAATCCGTTAACCATGTATAAAATCGGATTGAAATAAGAAACGGTTGCCCATGCTTGCGGAATATCCTCTAGAGAGTAAAAAACTCCGCCCAGAAACGTAAGCGGAGTTAAAACAAAGGTGGGAACAATGGAAATCTGATCGAAATTTCGGGCAAAAACACCATTTATCAGTCCTCCCAAAGAAAACAAAACCGAGGTTAAAAAGGTAAATACCAAGACAATAAAGATATTGGTAACGGGCAATTGGGTAAAGAATAAGGAAACAAGGAGCACCAGACCTCCCACAATACTCCCTCGAATCACCCCGCCCAAAGCATAGCCCGTTATGATTGCCCAACTGGGCATGGGAGAGACGAGTAATTCTTCAATGCTTCTTTGAAATTTTGCCAAAAAGAACGACCCGACCACATTCTGAAACGAATTGGTAATAATCGCCATCATCACCAACCCCGGAACAATATAATTGATATACTCAAACCCCTGAATTTGTTCAATACGCGAACCAAGCACTTCTCCGAATACGACAAAATACAGCGTTACCGTAATCACCGAAGGGAGCAGTGATTGCGTCCAAATTCGTAAGATACGCTTAATCTCTTTACGGGTCAGAACAACCAACGAAACCCAATTTCCGTACCAGTTCATACTAATTTTCGTTTATTAAACTAACAAATAATTCTTCGAGTTTGTTTGTTTCATTACGCACGCCCGAAACCGTCACTCCTTCTTCTTTGAGTGTTTCGATAATTGCGGTTATGGAAGACTCTTCTCTGGCAAACGAAATATAGAGGGTTGTCCCATCGCGAACTTCAAACCCTTGGGCTTGTAGACGATTTTGAACGTCCGAAGATAATTCCGTGGCAAGATCCAAAATAATCGAATCTCGTTCAAGTCGAGATAATAACTCTTTGACAGTCCCTTGTCTGATAATACGCCCGTCTTTAATAATGGCCAATTCCCGGCAGAGCGCTTCGGCCTCCTCTAAGTAATGGGTGGTTAAAATAATGGTTTTGTTCTTCTCTTCATTGATTTTACGAACAAACTGCCACATACTACGCCTGATCTCGATATCCACACCGGCTGTCGGTTCATCCAAAAACAGAATATCCGGTTCATGAACCAACGCGCGCGCAATCATCAGCCGTCGTTTCATCCCCCCCGAGAGCATGCGGGCTTGCTCGTCCCGTTTATCCCACAGACCAAGCTCTTTGATGTACGTTTCAGCATTTTCGCGAGCTTTCCCAAGGGGGATTCCGTAATACCCGGCCTGATGAAGGACAATGTCATAGACCCTATCAAAAATGGGAAAATTAAATTCTTGAGGAACAACTCCCACATGAGTTTTAGCTTTTGAAGGATTAGTATCAATATCATCGCCATTTACCACAACCTGCCCCGAACTCTTATTAACAAGCCCCGTCACAATCTGAATCAATGTGGACTTCCCCGCTCCGTTGGGACCCAACAACCCAAAAAACGCGCCTTGTTCAACCTCTAATGAGACGCCACGTAACGCCACGGTATTGGTATCATACGTTTTACTCAAATCCGTAATTTGCAGAGCTAATGACATGAAATAGATAATATTAAGATTTAATTATACCACGTTTTCCCGAGGTTTCCTAAAGAAAAACGACCTATTTGAATAGGTCGCATGTATCTACCTAATTAGATATATTCAAATGTAACTTCGTCAACACCCCATTTACGAAATTCCTCTCGGAGACAATTTTGGCTGCTCTCCAAATCATCTTCCCGATAAAAAATCAGAATTATAAAATAATCTTTAAAGGGGAATCGAGGGTCGTTGATCGAACTCGGATCAACCTCGTCATACCGGTCCCCGAAGATTGCTTCAAGGGAGTTTCTGAAATTTTCCTGTTGAAAGATATCGCCGATTTTCTTTATGATGCTATAGCCAAAGATAATTTTTTGTTCACTTTCTAAAACAATAATACAAGGCATCTAACCTTTCCTCCAAAAGCATTCCTCCTCCTTTATAATACCAAAGCTCCCCATGTATGCAAGTGATCGATTATTGTTTTCGTGTCTTAAAAATTTAATATACGTGTAGCCTATCCGGCGCCACCGCCGCCGCCACCGGCTCCTCCGCCGGCGCCACCGCCTCCTCCGGAAGCTCCGCCGCTGCTTCCCCCGGAAGAAAACGAACCACCTACAGCATCACCGGTGGACTCCATGGACGTAGCAAAATCTCCCGTAGAGAATCCGGCCGCTCCGGCATGATGTCCTTCGTACCATTCGGGAGGCTCTTTTACCAAACCTTCAAACGCTTTTCCCCATTTATCAGCGACGCCAAGGACCATGGCATACGGTAAGAGCTCAAAGAAGATATTCTCTTTTTCCTGAAATTCCAACCGCTCTTTTTCGGCCACCTCCACGTATTTTTTATATCCGACGGCCTGACTGTAAACATCAATTCCCGCCTGCGTACGTTTAGGGATTATAATACCCAAAATAAAACTTCCTATACCGAATATAACAAAAGCCAGCGCCCAAACAATATAAGAGAATGCGGCAGCCAGAATAGCTAAAAATATCCCTGAAATCAATCCCAGCCCAATCCAACTGCCACTAATATACTGTGGTTTGTCTCGAAAATACCGGTCTTCCCCAAGGTCCCTGTACACCTGCTTCTGAATCTTGGAAGCTTTTTTTGCGAGCGCATTCTTTTTGCTCAATTCTGTCATATTCACGGTTGGTTGTTCTTCATCCTCTTCCCGATGCTTTTTTTGAAATATAACGTCCAACAGATCTTTTTCGTATTCTCTTAGATCCTCTCGTTCTTTATACTGCTCATCACGTAAGATGACTTTATGAATTTTTTTCGAACTCAATCCCAACCACTGATCTTCTTCCTCTTCGCGGATTTTGAGAACGCCGCGAACGGCCAAATCCACAATCGTAGCGGCGAACTCCATCGCTTTCGGCTGTTGATAATACACCCGACTCATCTCCGCCGGACGTAAGTCTTGTGGCGGCTTATACTGACGTACAATAGGACGCTTAAGGGTGAATACTTGCTTGGCTCTCACAAATTCATATATAAGCAATCCGAGTCCTACCAAAAGAAGTACGCCGGGTACAATATACCGCAACGTAATGTACTTCCAAATCGCCCCTTGAGAAACTCCGTTTACAATTCCCTTATTAAACCCGACAGCTATCGTAAAAAATTCTTTGTCCAACGTAGTGTTTAATGTAAATTTTACCTGCTCCGCACTGCCTTGCGTAACCTCACACTGCTGATTTTCACTTCCCGCTTTCCCCGTATAACAGGCAGACTTCAAATCTTTTTGATTCACCCCCTCCGGCAAATTAACGGTCACCGTGGAATTACTAACCGGTACGTCCCACTTATTTCCTATCGCGTTCCAATATATCTCATCAAAGTTCTCATAGAACCGAAGCCCTCCTTGTTGCCAAAAATCATCGTCACTCCGCAAAGAACCGCGCTTATACCGAAGCGATCCGGAAACGGTATAGTCCACCAGAAACGTATGTCGTCCGCTGAATTTTTGACTTCCCGACATGATATCAATGAGAAGCGTGCCATCTTCTCGATCCACCTCGTATTTACTGTTTTCCTGTCCCGTGGCGGTTGCCTCCAATACTTCTATATTCAAAGAGGGGGTATTGAGAGGAATATCTCGACTCCACTGATTAAATTCTTTGTCTCCAAAGTCATAGACAATTTCTTCTCGCACACGAAATGTGTTGTCCTGATTTACATCGATGGTTACGTCATATTGCGGAATAAGAACGCCGGACTTGGCGGATACATCAACCGGAAAAATCCCGAGTGATAAAATACCCACTCCTGCTCCAACAATAAATCTCCGTAATATATGTCCCATAAAAATTTTTATTACGCTTTGTTAACATCTATCATTAGCATAGCACGTAACAACCTACAGAGTAAAACCTTCTTGTATCTCACAAATTTTTTACTACTAGAGGTTATCTTAATATTTCTATACTCAATATCTATCATGCCCATATGAAGGCGACAGAGCGTATGAACGAATTTTGGGTATGGTAGGCCGTAGGCATTAAATGCCAGTGAATACGTCTCTATCGCCTTCATATACTTCCACCTTCAATAATTTTGAGATAACCTCTAGTTTCTAGAAGTTATTTCAAACGTAGGGAAAACTTCTCATATCACCCAAACCTCTCTTTCTCTCGAAGCTTGGACGGGCACTTAAAAAACATGCGATGTTTTTTACGGCTTTCTGTCGAAAGCCTATTTTCACAGGACTGCCGTGTCGACGAAGTTCCCTTTAAAAAGGAGGAAAACACAGCAAGATACATACACATAAGAATATCTCTATTCAACCGTATATCCACCGTGTATCTATCGTACCCGCTACTGTATATCAAACTTGCTACATGCTACTATTCACACAACCGTATATCCACCGTACCCACTACCGTATATCACAATACTCGCTTCCAACTTTCTCCCTTCAGGCTTCTGACTTCTAAATTCCGGCTCCTCTTTTATAGATTCCAAATACGAAATTCTAATCACTAAATACCAAATTCCAAATACTCTATTCTATATACTACCCCAACTCATCCAACTTATGTGTCCGACGGACGTATTTGTCTTCTTCCAACGGTTCCGTCTCCATAAAAGTTCGTACCATTTCTTTAATATCTTCAATTCCGAAATCATCGGCCGGCAGACAGATAACATTGGCATGGTCATGCTTCACACCTTGTCGAACCACATCCGAATCGTATGCTAAAATCGCTCGCACACCACGGTACCGGTTAGCGGCTATACACACTCCTTGTCCCGATCCACATAACAAAATGCCGCAACAATTCAGATTTTGTTGTAAAGTACTTGCCACTCGCCCTCCATAATCCGGATAATCATCAGCCTCATCATACTCAAACGCTCCGCAGTCAGTGAACTCCCATTCAGTATCCTCCAGATACAATTTCAACTGTTCTTTCAGTTCATATCCGCGATGATCGGCTCCAAGATATATCATACATTTTTATGTTACTTTTTAAGGATTCCCAAAGCGTTCTTTACCTGTTCTTGTAAATCAGATTGGGACGTATCCACCTGCTTAACCGCTTCCTGAATCTGCTGCTGTTTATACCCCAGAGCTTCCAATGCCTCGACAAGCTCATTACTCCCCGCCGATACACTGTTACTTTGACCGTCTGACCTTGCATGTGGCGTGATTCGTTCTTTCAGTTCCAAAGAAATACGTTCCGCCGTGCGTTTCCCCACCCCCGAAACACTGCTTAACAGCTTAATATTCTCCTCGACAATGGCTTGTTCAATCTCTTCGGACGGAGCGATATCCAAAATGGCAAGCGCGCCTTTGGGCCCTACTCCGCTCACCGTGGTCAACAACCGAAACAGATCATACTCTCGCAAGGAGAGAAACCCATACAACATCGGCCGGTCCTCTTTATACAAAAGACACGTAAATAAAAATGTTGTTTCTTCCACACCGCCTATACGCGCCAGGGTTCGCGGATTCACCCAAACCTGATACCCCACCCCCGAAACATCGATAATCACGTACTCATCGGTTTTGTGCTGAATTATTCCCTGAAGACTGGCGATCATACGCAAATTGGTTTTTCTTCTTTCCAGTATAGCATGACGACGGTATGGAAACCAGGTATCATAATAGTACGTAGCAAGTGATTTTGATAGACGGTGGATATACAATAGCGGACACAGTTGATATACGGTTGCGGGTACTATAGATACACAGTGGATATACGGTTGTAGATAGTAAATCGTAGTTCGTATTTTGTATTTCGGGAAAACCGTATGTGTCCTCCTCTTTAAAAAGAGGAGGACACATACGGTAGATACCTTGACATGGCAGTCCCTTGGAAATAGGAACTCGTTAGAGTTCCGTAAAAACATTCGGTTTTTTCAGTGACCGTACAAGCTTCGAAGGAAAGTGAGGTTTTGATGATATGAGTAGTTTTTTATGAAACTCCTCCGCCCCTTCCGGGGCACCTCCTCTTTAAAAAGAGGAGGACACAACCGTAATATACATCGACACGGCAGTCACCTAAAAAAACAATAAAAAACGGAGCGATACGCGTGCATGTACCGCTCCGTCCTTTTGAGAATGAAGAGGTTGATTACTCGTCGAGCGTCTTTTGGCCTTCTTCCCAATCCACGGGGCACATACCTCCCGTTTGGAGTGCTTTTACAACACGCACGGTTTCTTCGATACTGCGACCGACGTTTTTATCCGAGACGACCGCGTAGCGAAGTACGCCTTGCGGATCGATAATAAAGGTTCCGCGCATGGCAATTTTTCCATCTTCGGGATCATTTACCAAAACTTCATAATCATCCGAAACTTTTTTCTGAAAATCGCTAAGGAGCGGAAATTCCAACGTTCCGAGTTCATGCTCAACCCACGCTTTGTGAGAATGATGACTGTCTACGCTGACCCCCATCACTTGCGCATTCGCTTCCGCAAACTGCTGATGATATTTGTTAAATCCCGTAATTTCCGTGGGACACACAAAGGTAAAATCCAAAGGATAGAAAAAGACTACGGCCCACTGTCCGCTTTGGGTAATTTCCGAGAGCGTGTAGTCTTTAAATTCTCCTTTGACATATCCTTTGAGTGTAAAATCCGGTGCAAGTTGTCCAACTTTTATCATACGTTTTTGTGGTTACCTTCTACTTACATAGTATAGCATAATTCCCTCGTCTTTAAAAAGATCGAACCATATCACGTTTCAGTCCGAGATACGATCTACCATTAACAACTGTACATTACAATGCTCACTGCCAACTTCCCCCTTCTGGCTTCTCTTTAATATATTCTAGTTTCTAGAGGCCATCTCAAAAATAAACTTTTGGTTCCTCTATTTTACGCATATGAAGGCGACAGAGCGTATGAACGAATTTTGGGTATGGTAGGCCGTAGGCGTTAAATGCCAGTGAATACGTCTCTGTCGCCTTCATAGACTTTCACCTA
>JAHEOE010000065.1 GCA_018609785.1 Minisyncoccota bacterium
ATCTTGGATATAATCGACTGCTTCTTGCAGTCCTTGAGGGTTGCTTATTCTTATAATATCAACAATCTCTCGGTTCGCCGTAACCAGTCTTCCTATCGCTTCAGCAACTTTACCTTCCTCAGCTTCTTTAATTGCCTGCTCGTGCATAGCTTCAATCTTTTTATGCTTTAACTTCAATTCCGTTTTTTCGCCGTTTTCTTCGGACATATTATATAAATATAGGTCCCCTGTACACTACTGTGGCGAACGTCTCACGATTTCCGTTTGATGATTGATTTACCAAAGTCGCCGCATCACTGTCTGTGTGAAAAACTTCAAATTTTATCTTATCTCCGGCATTCAGATTCACGTCTCGTGATGTTCCATTTGCAACAGCATCGAACCCACGGAACGTTTCCATCCCGTTAAAAGTACTACCATTAATCAACGGACGGAAAATGACTCGTGATTCCTGTCCGATGTCTTCCAGTCCAAAACCAAAAGACAGTGTATAATTCCCGTCGATCGGAACAGTGAATTCATCATTTGCGGTCGAGGCTATACCGTACGGGTCAAAGGTCGAGTTATCCCAATCAACGGTCGTAACGGTGCTGGCACTGATGCTTTTTGTGCTTGTTATTTCCAGGTCAGCTCCCAAAGTGGGCTCGTTCCACCCGTGCGGGGTGGACGACGTGGAGTAGACGGAGTTATTGATTGTCTCGTTTGCTATTGTTGAAGTGGAAAGAATTTCAAATTCCGTACGTCCATTCCCGTTTACCGTAGGAGAAGTCACGATAGTTCCATACTTCGTACCACCGGTAGATTGCTCCAACCGGAACTTCATGTCTAGGCTGATCACATCTGTAATATCCACACTCGTAGTGGTTTCTACTTTGTACTTAGGAGCGTTCGAACTCACGAACTGTACGTCCACAAGGTTGCCTTCGTTGTCGGTCAAACGGCTCCATCCTTTGGCACGCTCCAGTTGGCGTTCTTTGCTGTCGGGCAATCCGTACGGATTTTGTCCGGTGGAATAGACCGGATTGTCAATACTCTCATTTGCTAACACCGCTCCCAAAACACCATCAAGCGTGAGATTTGTTTTACTGTTTGCGGAATCATACTCGACCTTCCGCAAAATGAAGTGTTTGGTCCCGCCGGTGTTCTGCTCAATCCTGATGTACATGCCTCTAGTGAAGATCGTGGTCTGATCGTCGGGCACGGATATTTTATTGCTTGCCTCATAGGAAGCGGCAAGCTCGCTTCCGGCGGTGTCTACGAACCTGTGCCACCCCAAAGACAGGATAGTGTCCACATGCTTCTGAACTTCGTCGAAGTTTTTGTTAACTTCGTCCGCTTTGGCTTTGGTTCCTGGAGTGAAGTCCAGAACAACGTTTTTTAGTATTTGTCCGATGTTGCTGTTTGCCATATGTATTAATTATAACATTTTTATGCTTGAGTTGGCATGTCCGGGGTGTCGGACACTTTCTCAGCCTCGATGCTTTTTTGCACTTGACGAATTGTTTTGTTGAGGTCAAACGGTTTGGATGACGCCTTCACGATCGCAGTATTGAACCGATATTCCACCTCTTGGATCTGTACGGGAACTTTGTAGGAGGAATCGGAACGGTAGTCCCAAGCAGATACATCCCAAATCATGTCCCCAACCAGATCAAGACGGTCAAACATCAGACCGGAAAAGTCCGCAGTGTATCCGTCCACCGGTGTGATGGTCGCCGTGGTGTCGTCCGTGATGGCGGTAACTTCGAAGGCGGCTGTATCCTGCGTGTAGTGGTACGCCAAGGTATAGCTACTGTTGTCGGGGAGTCCCACCACTGCAACGTCATTGATGTTGAGTGACAGACTGTATTCCAGTCCTCCGCCGTACCCCGCGTCCAGAACGGTGAAGCTGTTTTGCTTGTTTCCGCTCGTGTCAAATTCATACAAATCACCCACCGAGTCCAACGCGTAAACTCCATTAACACCCGCACGCACACCTTGCGCTTCGTTTGTAGAAAAATCATTTTCCCATTTTTTGGATCCGTCCTTCCTTGACAAAGAAGTGAGCCGATCGTTCGTGGCGTAGATTGCGTCATCTTTATTATGCACGTCATGAACGGTGGAATTACCGTTCAAAGTAGCCGTCCAAATGTTGCTTCCTGTGCTGTCGTACTTTTTGACCTCTCCTGAAGTGTTGCCTACGTAGGCATCACCGTTGAAGTCAACGGTCAAGCTGTTCACTACGGGCGTAGCAATTTCAGTGACATCTCCCGTTATCGTGTTGAAGCGGTAAAGCTTGGTGTTGCTTTTTGAGCCCAAGTATCCGCGTTTGCGAAGTTCGTTTGTTCTCACCACGTTAGCCCCGCTGACGTTTGTTTTCCAAATTTCGTTACCGTCTTTGTCAAATTTATATAAATAATCCGTACTTCCGGTTGCGTAAGCGTAGACAAACTCTCCGGATGTTACGGAGAGAGCATTGTTCCCCAAAGACACCGTCCATTGTTTGGTGCCTTTAGTGTCATATTTTATTAAGTCCCCGTTGTCAACAGCTTCATAAATTCCTCCGTCTTCGTCGGTGGCAACTTCGTTGACGTTTACTCCGGTGGTTCCATTCGAGAAGAGAAAATCACCACGGCGGCCTTCAACTCTCACACCGTCTTCTTCTTCCAGTTCCACAGTAAATCTGGTGTTCGTGCCGTTGAGACTGTCCCCGCTCTTACTGATGGTACCCGTTCCTTCTTTTTTAACGCCGCCCAAAACCGTGGAGCTCCACTGGGTGGAAGAAGATAGAACAATCGGTGAATCAGCCGTCATGACATCACCGACGTTGATGCTCTCGATGTCATATCCTCGCTCTTTTTGACCGCCTAATCCGTTATTGTCTATTACGGTAACCTCATAACGTCGTTCGGGTGTGGATAATAGATCCAAATTCCGCTCCGCGATGGTGTCGGCGGTGCTGATGGTGGTGACCCGTTGGTCTTTGATGGTTTTAAATTTACGTCCGAAAGCATTGATAGACGTTGTTCTTTGGTATTCGCGATAAAGGACGTTTCCGTTCGAGTCCTCACCGCCCACAAACAAGATGTCGTTGACGACGTTCATCGGCAAAGACTCAAAATTTAAATTGTTTATCTCGTTCCCTATTATGAGATTGTGGTCAACATTTGAGAAGTCCGTTTCTTTGAGGTATATGATGTCTTGCGCATCAATCCGCCAAAACCACGTAAACGGTGTGAATTGCACCAAACGCTCAACCGCTTCCAGCAGACTTTCAACTTCAACCCTAAAATCAATGGTAATCCCGACGTTATCAATGGACGAAGCGGTGTAGTTTGCCTTCCCTCCGTCCCTTCGGTAATAGTCTATCAAAGTTTTCAAAATATCCGC
>JAHEOE010000066.1 GCA_018609785.1 Minisyncoccota bacterium
GAACAATATCTTGAAGAAAACAAGGTTTCGCCCGCTCGAGGTGGGGTTATTACAGAAAGTGCGTTGGAGCAATTTGCGGGAAAGAAAGCGGATTGGGGTAGAACTGAGCGGAGGATGCTTGAAAGAGCTAAGGAGCTTGAGGAGCAAGGTTTTGATGAAGAAACAATCCATGGCATAACCGGATGGTTTAGGAATCCAAACGACGCCAAGTGGCGGTATGAGATCCCAGCTGAAAACATGGCGTTTAGTCCGTTTACGGCGGATAAGATTGCTGGACGCAAAGACATGGGAGCGCCGGTTGAAGATGAGTCGTTGCCAATCGAAGAGTTCGTTCAACTTGATCATGAAATTTTTGAACTTTAT
Source organism: Minisyncoccota bacterium (assembly GCA_018609785.1). Classification (GTDB taxonomy): domain Bacteria; phylum Patescibacteriota; class Minisyncoccia; order SW-4-49-11; family SW-4-49-11; genus SW-4-49-11. Next base: position 364 of record JAHEOE010000066.1, read on the forward strand.
CCTGAACTCGAGGAGTTAGACGTCATTCCTCGATCTGGCAAGGGAGGATCTCATAGGAGAAATTTTGGTACTGGAGAAATGGGTGCTATTGAGATTGGAATGGATGGGAACTATCAAAAAACTTTCTGGCATGAGCTCCAACACGCCATTCAGTTCATCGAGGGCTTTGCGCGAGGAGCTAGTTCTCGAGATGAATCGCTCCTCCGGGATTGGAGTAGTGAAACGTCTCGGTTGATGGATCAGCTCGATGAGATTAACGCTCAGGTTAACGAGTTGAATCAAAAGATGACAAGCGGGGAAATTTCTCAAGAAGAGACTAGCCGTGTTGTTCAACAAATGTCGCGACTTCAAGATGACAGAGCTCAGATAAAGCGTAAGCTCACCGATATCTTCGATACTGATGATATGAGGGAGGCTACGTTTCAGGCGTACAGGAATGTGGCTGGGGAAATTGAGGCTCGCACTGCGGCTGAACGAAATGCAGCGAGAGCTAGAATAAAGCGTACAGGAGATGCGTCTTCTGCGCTTGAGGCAGAGCGTGAGATGATTGGACCTAAGGAGAGTCTTGAGGAAGAAACTCAGGAGGGAGATTTTGTTGTCACTCGCTTCTACGACAACCCGGTGAGGGAGCAGATTAACAGAGAAGGCTCAACGGCATTTTTCCAGGGAGGAAATGAACGTAATCCTGAGTTCTCTACAAGAAAGGAACCTGTTGCAATCAGTAGATTGGATAGTATCGCACGTCGTCAAGTAAAAGAAGTCAATGAGATACGTGATGATGAGGGGAATCTACTTGCTCCTAATGGAGAACCATCTAACCTTAGCGAAACACAGTGGAAGATAGTCAGAACTAACTCGTTTAAGAGCTGGTTTGGAGATTGGCAAAGTTCAACTCGTGAATCTAGTATAGCACTAGATGAAAATGGTGAGCCTCGTGTCTTCTACCACGGGACTAACGCAATGTTCTCACGCTTCAAGTTAGGTAAAACGGACCAAAAAGGGGATAAAGCAATTTGGGTATCACCCTCAAAGAGTTTAGCAGAAAGCTATGGAGATCAAGTAATTCCAGTGTTTCTAAACACGAGAAACGTAGAATCAGTAATGGGTAGAGATCCTGAGGGAGAAATGAAAAACTTTGATACTAGCACAAGTAGACTCAGAATTGCCGATACAGCAACAATTACTGAATCAGATAGAGCTGAATTTCTCGAACAGGGAGTAGATGCTTTAATAAATCAGAGTACAAACGAAGTAGTAGTTCTTGAACCATCAAATGTAAAATCTGCTACGCTCAATACAGGATCGTTTGATCCAAAAACGGAGAATATCTTTACTCAGGGAGGTAGAGGAAACACAAGAGGTGCGTTCGAGCAAACGCGGGATGGGAGGATGTTGATTCGTCTCTTCGAGACTGCGGACGAGACGACTATTGTGCATGAAATGATGCACCTTTTCCGGCGTCAAATGGGGCCAAGGCAGGACGCTAAGGTCAAGAACGCGCTTGAGATTGACGAATGGACGAGGGAAAATGAAGAGAAGTTTGCGCGTGCGTTTGAGCGTTTTCTTTCAGAGGGAGGAAGAGAAAGCCAAAGTGGAGCGCTCCAAGACGTGTTCGAGGAATACGCGGAATGGATGGAGGATGTGTATGGCAGCATCTCGGGATCTCCTGTTGATGTAGAAATCAACGATAGCGTGAGGGACTTCTTTGATTCCCTCTTCGAGCGCCGGGTGGAAACTGAGGGGCAGAGAGGGCTTTTGCAAAAGGTGGCTGATTATTTCAGCATTGATCAGCGCTTTGCACGAATTGGTGGTGAGGAAACTGGGCGGCTTGTGAAGGCACACGAGACGTTTAAGGAAATGAAGGTCAATAGAGGCCGGATGCTCTGGCGGGAGCTTTCCCGGATCACCGGAGGGGATCAAGAGGCGCTCACCGAAGCGGTGTTTGCGGCTGAGGACGATAGTGTTTACCAGAACGCAAGCGAAGAGGTACAAGCTGCGGCGGATCGGATGAGGGAATACTTTGATCAGGCGCAGGACGAATATCGGCAATATGGGAGGGTTAATAAGGGCTTCCACCAGAGGCTTCAAGACGAGCTTCAGCAGCGGATTGAGCGTCTGAGAGATCAAGACGAGTTAACGGAGGAAATTCAGGAAAAGATTAACGATCTGCAAGAACAACTTAACGAGGTCGAGGAACTGAACTTCGTCCATATCCCAACCGCCGCGTGGTTTAGGCCGATGGCGAAGAACACTCCTGCTGCGGCTCAGAAAGTCCTGAGTATCATGGCCGACCGACAGCGGGAAACTCTGAGTATTCAGGACCTTGTTGAGGACGAGGCTGTTCCGCTTTCACGGGAAGATGTGAGTCCTCAGGAAATTATCCTTTCTTACTCCCGCCAACTTGGGAACGATATATCGCTTCTCCGAATCCGCGAAGCAGCGAAGCGTGAGGGTTTTGCGGTTAAGGGAGATCATGATAAGCTATCCAGTCCACCAAGTGAGGCAAGCGTTTTTGCCGAACACAGCGTCAATACTCCGCTCAAGGCGTGGCTTCAAGAAATGACTGCGCCGCGTTATCGGAGCAGCTTGAAGGATTGGATTAATCTCTCCAAAATGTTCGCGTTCTGGAATCCGCTTTTCCTGCCGATGTATGACGTCATGCAGGGCGTGATTCGCGGCACGATTGGGCCGAAGCAAGCGGCGGGAGGCGTTCTTGATATCCTTAGCGGAGGAAGCTATAATGGGATTATCAAGAAGGGGATTATGGATGTGCTAGATCAAAGAGATCAGTTCTGGGAGGCAGATCGCCACGGGCTTTCCTCGAAGCCTTTCAGTTCTCCGCTTGCACAGAGTCAGCGGGAATACAGCGAAGCATATTTGCAAGGAAAGTATGACGTGGGTGGAAAGAGCTTTGTTGGAGGCGCGGTGGGGCGGCTTATGGCCTCTATTGACTATATCTGGAACGGAACGAGGATGCAGAAGCAGGCGAGGAGGCAGAGTGGAAGCGATCCCGTTGAGTCCGCTAGTCGGAATTTGTTAGACGAAGTGACTGGTTATCGCGTTACCGACGTTCCAGCGCGAAGCCTCAACGCGCTTTATCAGCTTTCGTGGGATAGTTCGTGGTTCCTTGACCGCGCGATTCGGCAGATTTCTTATCGCTACCTCAGAGAAGAGGAGGGACTTAGCTCAGAAGAAGCAGCGGAGCAGGCAGCGCGGGCTCACGGGGATTATGCCTCAGTTCCTCAGAGCACTAGGGATAAGCTGAACACCATCTTCTTCACTCCCACGTTTAAGATCGCGATGGGGAAGTTGTTTGGAGATTCGCTTCGGGGGATTGGAGAGGTGGTAACGGGGAAGGAGCAGAAAAGCTCGCGCCAGCTTGCAGGTGTTTCGGTTAGAGCCATTGGGCTCATGACGGCGTTTGATGGCCTCATGCTTTCTCTTGGCTTCGAGCGGCAAGAGTTTGGCCGAAGCTATTGTCGCCCAACTGATCATACCAGAGCGCCTCGGGAAGTTTGCTTGAGCTGGAGCACGCCGTTTAACTTGTTCTCCAAATACACCGCGAGGGTGTGGGACTCGTTCAATGATCCCGGTAACTTCAACCCGGCGATGGCTCTTTTTAACAAAAACAGGTGGGAAATCACGCCGCTTTGGAGATCATTTATTGAGATAGGCCAGAACCAAGGTTCGGACGGACAGCCTGTTTATAATGAACTTGATCCTCCAGAGATAAAGGCGCTTAAGAGCCTCAGATACTGGGGCCGGGAAACTGTGGCGATGCTCGGCCAGTTTAGCGAGAAGCAACCTGGAGAAAGAGGTCAAGAGGTCTTGGCACAGGAAATTGGCAGAGCGCCTCAGGAAATCCTTAACCTCTTCACCTTTCCCTACGTAACGCAGCGTAAAGAGCAACAGAAAGTCCAATCGCTGCAGAGGCTGATGAACGTCTTTAACCAAGAAGTGGGGATGCAACGTATCCAGCAAATGTTGCTGAGGGGTGCCTCCGATGAAGAAATTGAAGAGTTTGTTCAGTCAAGGGATCAAAGAATGGAAGAGGCGTTCGAGCGTATGGACGAAATTATTTCCTCGATGGCCTCGGAGAAGAACTCTGGAGCTACCGACCCCGCGCCCGACAGTTCTCAGTTGAGAGAAATGGATACAGGAATTAGGCTTGGTCAGTAAAACCTACCTCCTGTGTTATCATTTCCTTCTGCGCTCGGTCGAGGAACTCCTTTGGCGTTTCTTTGTCTTTCTTTGGCCTCTGGACTATGTCTTGGAGACGCAGGAGGATGAAATCCTCTAGCTCTCCCGGAGGTCCTTTTATCGCTCGGCATAGTTCTGTGTGGACGATGTGGCTGTCCAAGAACTTGTGCAGAACGTGGGCGACGGATACTGCCTCTTCATATCCACTTGCGGGAACGGCGGCGATGAAGTTTTGCCATCCAAAGGTTTGTATCCAGTCCTCAGCTCTTTCGTGAATGATGAATCTCACACCCGGCACGTCCGGGGCGAGGAAGAAAAGCGTCCAGAACATTTTACTCTGCATCTTTTTCTAATTGTTCTTCTTCAACGATAGCGTACATGATGTGTCCGTTCTTCTGATATTGCTTCACGCGATTCATCCCGCGTAGTGTTCGGACAACGTCTAGAAGGTGGCTTCGGTCTTCTACGTCCTTGTAGAAGCGGTTTAGGAGCTTCGTCTTTGTTACTTCTTTCCTCTCTGTTATAAACTTCGCGATGTTGGAAAGAATCTCGGCGTTAGAACTGGCTCCGACTCCGCTAAAGACCTTCGGCATCGGGCGCTCTACGCGCTCTAGGATGTCCTTTACGCGCTCTAGGTTTTCGGGCATTAGCGATAGTTGGTGCTCGCCTCCTTCGGAAAGGGAAACTATCATGCAGAGTTTCAGGGCGTGAGCCCTCCGGCGATTTATGTAAGGGTCTAGGTTTGGCTCCTCGAAGAGTTCTTTCTTCTCCTGTTCGTAAACCCAATCTTTCCACTCGGAAAGAAACTCTTTAGTGTAACCAAACTCCCCGCTTTGTTGGTGGATTAGTTCAAGGTCGTGAACTAACTTTGGCTTGAGCGCCTCTTCCTCTTCGGAAAGAAAAGGGAGTGGGTTTACTTTGCCCTTCTTAGAACTGTACACAAACAGTATCCGCCCCGTTAAGCCGCCTCCAATAGCTGTTTCCGGTAGGTAGGCTTTTACAAGCTCCGGCGTCATAGCGCCTAGGAGGTTTACCCAAACGCCCGACAGTTGGCTGTCACCTTGAGTTTTCGTCTCTCGGCTCCAATGATCTTGGCAATCATGCCAATCGGTTAGCCACATTATCAAGTCAGGGTCATTGTGTTTGAACAGAACAGCTATTTCTTCGTTGTAGATTGTGACGGAGGAGTGAGTATACAACTCTTCGTTTACTCCCGCCAAGTCTTCCATCTCCTCAGCTTTCATCAACTGTTCTGCCAGAGACTCCTTCGTAGTGCTTTGAGCCGTGAGGTTCATCCCGACCTCAGTCATTATTTCCCTCGCTGGCTTCATCGCAGTGCCTTTTCGCGTTCCCGAAGGGCCTACTAGGATTACATAGAGGTTCGGATAGAAAGTCTCTAGGCCAAGTTCGAGCCAGACCTTCCGCTCCATCGCAGCGGCTATTGTGGATAGGGCGACCCATTCTCTGTAAAGTGTTGGTGATTCAGAGGAGTCCGTGTAAGCGAGATATCCTTC
>JAHEOE010000067.1 GCA_018609785.1 Minisyncoccota bacterium
CTCCCAGACGTCGTACCACTACAAATTGCGAAGCTTCAAAAAGCAATGGCGTACTTACCGTGGGCTGTATTTCCTCAAGTCGTTCTTTTGCCTGACGGTCATCCGTAAATTGCGGATCAAAATCAAACTCCGCGATTTGTGCCCGCTTTTGTTCCGCTTGCTGCTTAATCTGTTGAAATTTACGTAATAACCGAAATGTATCGGTACCGTGTAAAAGTAATACCATATCATTCTCAGTCTACTTGCTATCCACCATTACTTTCTAGAAGTCATCTCAAAAATATTCTTTCAGATCCTCTATTATACCCATATGAAGGGAACAAATACGTATGAACGAATTATGGGATAGGATGTGGCCGTAGGCGTTAATGCCAGTGAGTACGTTTCTGTTCCCTTCATATATTTCCAACCTTAATACTAATTTTGAGATAGTCTCTATCTACTCCGTACTGTCTTGTTCGGGTTCCCACCTCACCTCTTGATAGGGCTCTATAACCTGAATAAACGTGGATCCCGGTGTTAGCTGTATCTCTTCTTCTTGGTCGCGTTTCCGAATGACAAAGGAGCGGCGTTCATTTTTCTTCTCCCATGTCGCTTTAATTTCACGACCGTTTTTGTACACCCAAGCATCACCGGTTCCATACATATCCAGCGTATTATAGGTTGTCCCGTTGTCATCTTGAATATTGTCGGATTTAGCTTTAAATACGATAATGTTCTTCGTGGTAACCGGCTGTCCCGTGGAGCGGTCAGTTGCTAACGTACCTCCCCAATACCGACTATACCGGTTTGTGTCCGGATTGTAACTCCAACGAACCTTATATTTTCCGGCGAACCCTACATGCACACTGCCCGAAACTTCTTTTTGTCGCTCTTCAATCTCTTTTTCGGAAAGGAAATTAAATCCGCGATAGTCCACACTCCCCGTCTGTATTCCCATGTCCTGTGCGGTATCAATCGCTTTCGAAATAGACGCAAACCCATTATGCGGGCGAGGAACATGACTTTTACGGAAATACGGAGCCTGATTCTGTGTTGCGTCAATATGGGGATGTTTTCCAATCTGTCGACCGTCAAATTTCTTTCCGGTCTTCAACTCTTCTTTTGCCATTTGCGAGCCTCCCCAATGAAGAAACACCGCGTTAAAGGATCGAGCCCAGCTAATGAAATCGTGCCGGGCACTGCGTATGGACCCCACTTCACCGGGAGTGTTACACACAAAAACTCCCATAAGACGGGTCACACTGCCGGTCAGGACCGGCATCTCTATAACAACCTCCGCTTTACTTATGCCCGACAGCGGACGCGCGTTGGTATCCGCCGCCATCATCACCGCAAACGGTCGCTTATCATGATTCTCACATTCTTTTCCGGAAAGCGGACTGATATTCTCCTTCTCACGAGTAATAGGATCCGGTCGAGGCTCGCTCTCAGGTAAATCTTTCGGATCGGAGACAACTTTTTCGGTATTCTGTTTTTGAGACCGATCCGCTTGAGAATCTTCATTACTCCCCGCATTTATACCGGCATACACCCCAATAGCAATGCCTACCAGAATGAGAACGAAAACTATAATGACTACGGCGCGCTCTTTTTCATTCAGAATACGCCACCGTTTTTGTATCCCTGCGATAAATGAATTCATACACAAGTATATTATATCAATGTTACTTTTGCTTGGCCTTTTCTAGCCATTCTTTGGTTTTTTCCACAATCTCGGACGGAGCAAAATGCGCTTTAATAATATAATCATCCGCTCCCATTTTCTTGGCTCGATCTATCTGCTCCCGTTCACTGAGATTCGTAAGCATAATAAGTATGCTCTCGTTAAAATCACCACCACCTTCTTTATATTGTTCCAAGAGTTCAAACCCATCCATTTCCGGAAGCATAATATCCAGAAGCACTACATCATAGTCATTCTCTTGGAGTTTCTCCAACCCTTGCTTTCCATCTTCAGCGAGATCAACCTTAAAGTCCGCTTTTTGAAGCTTTACGACACAAAGCTCGCGGAGAAACATATCATCTTCCACAAGAAGGACTCTCGATTGTGTTTTAGCCATACGTTCTGTATTAGGTAAGTATATAATTCATTATAAGCTTATGTTCATGCATAACACAAGAGGGGAAATTCCGGAACGCACCTTAAAACTCTCATATCTCCAATATATCAGGGGTTGTGGCTAACATAAACGGGAACCTTGGCTATGAATACATCAGGCGTTGTGCAGTAGATATAAGCCATAAACCGGGATAAAAACTTCACACCATATTGCTCAAGAACGTATTTTTAACATGCGCTCCAGTTCTCACATTCATCTATATGTGGCATGATGAGAAATAATGCCTTAACTGTTTTATCCTATGAAAGCACGCGTATCTGTTTGGCAAGCCGCCGCTCTTTTAGCAGGGACCACCATTGGATCGGGAATTCTTGGTGTTCCGTATGCCATCGCACAAAGCGGATTGTTCACGGGGCTTTTATATCTATTTGGTATGGGAGGCGCAATTCTTCTGCTCAATATGCTCTTTGCCACCATCGTAAAGCAAACCCAAGAGGTGAAACAAATTCCCGGCTATGTGGAGCACTATCTTGGTACCAGTTTGCGTTGGTTAATGATTTTAACCCTACTTATACTCGGCTACGGGGCGCTTACCGCCTACACCGCCGGCTCGGGATCCGCTTTAGCGGAAATATTGGACACTTCGAACCTGGTAACTCGTACCGGATTTTTACTCGTCGCGTTTTTCTTTGTGGCTGTCGGAGTTAAAACCGTGAGCAAGCTGGAGTTAGTCTTGGTCACACTCCTCAGTCTTTTTATCCTGGGTATTGGTTTTCTTGCTCTTAAAGAAGAAACATTTTCGTTACAGACGCTTTCGAATACATCGAGTGGCTACAATTTTTTGGCACCCTACGGAGTAATATTATTCGCCTATTTGGGATTCAGTTCCATTCCGGAACTCCGTCTCACACTTCAATCCTCTTCCCGCAACATATATACCTCGGTATTGGCGGGAACCCTTCTTCCGATTATCCTGTACACCATTTTTGTGCTCTCCGTTTTAGGGATTACGGGTACGGAAACAACGCGCATAGCAACTATCGGTCTGGGAGAACATTTCGGTCCCACTATTGCCGTAATAAGTAATATTTTTGCCATTCTTGCTATGTTCACCTCATTTCTGGCCCTTGCTCTGGTTGTAAAAAACATGTTCGAACTCGACTTAAACAGAAGTTCGTCGGTCAGCCTTTTCGCCACATTTGCCCCTCCCATTACCATCTTAGTTCTGGGTGGAGACGATTTTATTTCCATCTTGGGCTTGACCGGAGCCATTGCCGGAGGAACTATGGGCATTTTGATCGTCTTAATGTTCATTCAACTGCAACGTCGTACCAGAACCACATGGCCTTTGACAATATGGTTGTTCTCTATAGGAGGTATTCTATTAATTGCTATGTTACTCATCGGTATGGGAGTACAAATTTTCACTACGCTGTAGGACATAAAAGAAATATTCCCTCGTAAAGGGGGTATGTAGTTTGACGGAGCATAGAACGTATCTCAAAAGTTTTTTTCTATAGAAATACTGTATAACGACGAATCCTCCTTTCCCTTCGGGCTTTTCCTCCTTTAAAAAGGAGGAAAACAGGTCGTGTCCTCCTCTTTTAAAAGATCACATATTCGTACGAGTATCTTTTAAACGTCGCCATGGCAGTCCTCCGGAAATAGGAAGCCGACAGACTTCCGTAAAAACGTCCGGTTTTTAAGTGACCGTTCAAGATTCGATAAAGAGGAGGTGCCCCGAAGGGGCGGAGGAGTTCCTCTTACTGTTGAAATGCGTTCTAGTATTCTTGGAATGTCCGGTTTACTTTTGTTTCAATTCTTCAATCTCGTCACGCAGTTCGGCCGCTCGCTCAAAGTTTAAGTTCCGGGACGCTTCTTTCATCTCTTCTTCCAACTGAGCAATCACCGCCTCTTTTTCTTCCGAATCTACATTCTGTCGTTCTTCTTTTTTTGCCTCCTTCAACGTCTCTTTCTTATCCTCGACCATCTCCGGATGAACATCTTTTTTGATACCTTGCGGAGAAATATTATACCGTTCGTTATAGTCTTTTTGAATCACCCGACGACGTTCCGTCTCGGCAATGGCGTTAGATATGGATTTGGTTCGCTTATCGGCATAAAGAATAACTCGTCCCTCTTCATGTCGCGCCGCTCGTCCGATCGTTTGAATAAGAGACGTTTCGTTCCGTAAGAACCCTTCCTGATCCGCGTCAAGAATGGCCACCAAAGAAACTTCCGGTAAATCAAGCCCTTCTCGAAGCAAATTAATCCCGATTAAAACATCAAACTCTCCTTTCCGCAGTCTATTCAAAATTTTGGGCCGTTCCAGCGTATCAATTTCGGAGTGCAAATACTCCGCGCGTACATCACGTTCCTGCAAATATTCCGAAATATCCTCCGCCATACGCTTGGTCAACGTCACCACCAACGTACGATGGCCTTGCTCCTTCACTGTTTCCGTCTCCTCTATCAAGTCCTGCACCTGATTTTCGGTGGGACGTAATTCAATGGTTGGCTCCAAAAGCCCCGTAGGCCGGATAACCTGTTCCACAATAGTCGCCGGAAGTTCGTCGGTCTCGGTTACATCGGCCAACTTCTCAAGCTTGCCATCCGAAGAATTTCGGAACTCGTACGGCCCGGGCGTAGCCGAAACATAGACGCGTTGCCTCACCTTTTGTTCAAACTCCGGAAACTTCAACGGACGATTATCCGCCGCAGACGGCAACCGGAACCCATGTTCAATCAAGTTTTGCTTACGTGAAGCATCTCCCCCGTACATACCACCCACTTGCGGAATGGTGATGTGCGACTCATCGATAATGGTCAAGAAATTCTCGTCCACGTGAGAGAAGTAGTCAATCAACGTAAAGGGGGGTTCGCCGCGTTCTCGTCCGGAAAGATAATACGAATAATTCTCAATACCTTTTACAAATCCTACCTCCTCAAGCATTTCCATATCGTACTTGGTCCGCTCTTCAATACGTTGAGCCTCTACGTGACGATTCTGACGCAGGAAGTACTCTTTTTGTTGTTGCATTTCCTCCAGAACTTGCGGAATCATCCGCTTAATCTTCTCGCGCGTGGAAATCCAGTGCGTGGCGGGGAAAATCCGCAGTACTTCTTTATACTTCGCCGGAAGCGGTTGCAGAGGAGTCTCCTCATACGGCTGGTACGCAATTGTCTCGATATAATTCCCCCAGAAACTCACCTTAATAATAGCTTCTTCTCCCGGAGAATGAATTTCCACGATATCACCCTTCACACGGAACGCCCCAGGACCGAAATCAATATCGTTTCGGGTATATTGAATACCGACCAGTTCGGCAATAAACTCATCTCTCGTCATTTCGGCGCCCACTTCAATAAGAATCGCCATATTGGAATAATCCTCCGGCGAACCGATACCATAAATACAAGACACGGTTGAGACAATAATCGTCTGCTCATTGGAAAGCAAACTCTGAGTGGCCGCGTGCCTCAACCGCTCCACCTGCTCATTGATTGTTGCTTCTTTTTCAATATACGTATCCGAAGTGGGTAAATAACTTTCCGGTTGGTAATAATCATAATAACTCACGAAATAGTGTACTTCGTTCTCCGGAAAAAACTCCCGAAACTCCTGATACAGCTGAGCGGCCAACGTTTTGTTGTGCGACATAATCAGGGTCGGGCGTTGTATCTGCTCGATAACCCCCGCCATTGTAAACGTCTTCCCCGAACCGGTTACTCCCAATAGCGTCTGATGAATATCCCCATTCCGAATGTTCCGGGTCAATTGATCAATCGCTTTGGGCTGATCTCCTTGCGGACTGTATTTGCTCTTAAGCGTAAATGCCATAACCTATGTTTGTGACCACCAAATGGAAACCCGAGGATGACTCAACAAAAACCGCGCCGGAAATTCATTAACCGATTGTTCACCTCGTGCCAATTCTCCCATGACCGAAGATTTACGCTCACCTCGTAACAACACAACAATATACGTACTATTCAGAATCATATGCGGCGCGACCGAAAGACGCTCGGTTACGTCCATACCTTCGGGAGCTTCCGAAATAATCACGCGCGAGTCTATCTCAAAGTCCCAATACGGTCCCTGCGGAAACAACGACGCGAAATGCCCATCACTGCCGATTCCCAAAACCGCAACGTCAAACCCGTCTCCGACGTTCTTAAGACGCTCGGCGTACTCGTCCGCGCTTTCTTCCCAATCAAGCGAGGTGTCAAAAAGTTCCACAGCCTTCAGATGCTCGGAGACAGACGCCCATGTCTCGCGAAGTTCGGCTTGGTTGGAATTCGGAGATTCCGCGGCTACATACCGTTCATCCGTCTGATAGAGACTAACCGCGGACCACGGAATATCCGAAAGACGGGTCAACTGTTCATAAACCGGATACGGAGTCGAACCACCCGCCACCGCTATAGAGATAGAGTCTTTTCCTTGATCTCTGAGGAGCATACCAATATAGGCACCCGCATACTCTCGCCATTCTTTTTCAGTGGCAAACCGGGTTAACTGAAATGACTCGGGCATACAAAATATTACGTTACTCTCCGTCCAGTATATCAAGAATCACCTTCCCGTACTAGACGACGCAATCTATTAAAGAATATAAAAACGGACCCGAAGTTCGAGTCCGTTCGACGAAAATATCATGCGGAACTATTCACCTCCCGACCAATGTATCGTTCGGTCAGCTCTCCGGGGATCAGATATAGATATAATAGATCCTCCTTTAGCTCATCAAGTTTACTCAACATATCCTCCGCAGAGCAGTTATAGTAAACCTTCAGATACTCGAAATAGTCGAGCACCAACGTTTTTTCATCCGCCATTATATATCTCCTTACAAAAAAGAACAGCCACTCCATTATATTCCCAACCGACCAATTTTGCAACCCCCAAACGTTATAAGAAAAGAACACTAACTTGACTTGCCGCAAATATGTTGTATAATTGCTACTGGAGAGACAAAGAGGTGATCATGAAATTACGTTTCTTTTTAGTACTTTTAACACTTTGCACACTAAATATTTTTACACCTGGTAAGGCTTACGCTCAGAAGGTACAAACCTTCAGCAAGCCCGGAGTTATGTCCGGACAAGATTTGGAAAAGATTGCGACACTAAGTTGCGCTCGCTTAAACCGAAGCGCAAAAGAGTCCCATCTTTACTTGGAAACTATGTGGCGGTATATCCGGACAGAACGAACCCTGCCAACCTTTACCACTCATGAAGCGATTGAAAAGGGTATCACCAATGCTCTTACCGAAAAAAGGTGTACCCTATCCGAGGCCCGAACGTTAGAAGGTCTTCTTTTTAGCTTAGAGATCATAGAGGATTCTCTAAACATCTCAGAAAAATAAATACCGTTTTCTAATCTATCTACCCTCCTCGTTCACCGAGGAGGTTTTTTTATTGGTTTGGAAACCATTATCTTCCCATTAAGACCTCCTTTACAAAAATCCTGTTTTACGGTATCTTTCTTCTAACAGATGCATATACTGTGACTGTACATTCACACACCAAAGAGGTTTTATGATACGTACACAACTATTGGGGATAAGCATGCTTCTTCTTTCTGTGTCGGTTGCTTGGCCGACACACGCCCAAAGCGAACATCAGTTTACGCCGGAAGAAAAAGAACGTTTGGAACGTTATATAATTGAATTCAAACGGAACTTGAATCGTGACGGAGGCTGGCAATGGTTAGGCGTGTCTACCTGCACCATGATTGACCAAAATGAGTTAACTCCTCGTGAAGGAGTTAATCGGATGCTGTTTGCAGCCATGATCGAACCGCCAAACAAACAAGAGCGAAACACCTTAACTCTCAGTATCCGGAAGACGTGTACCTTAGAGACCTATAGCACAATGTACTCAATCTTACAGGAACGACTTTCCGACCCTGATCCTCAACCTCAGAATAGTTCTCCCATGAACCAAATCTAGTCACACCCTACAAACCTCGCTTCTATAGCGAGGTTTTTTATTTGCCCCGCCTGACCGAACTATCTACCCCCCTTGTTCCGAATAATATCCGCATAGACATACGCCGAATCACGAATCGTCCGTTCTTGCGTCGCATAATCCACCTCCACCAACCCAAAACGCGGACCAAATCCGTCCGCCCACTCAAAATTATCAAGCAACGACCAATGAAAATATCCACGCACATCCGCACCTTCCGCGCGCGCTTTTTCCATCCACGCCACATGATCGCGAATAAAACCGGCCCGCACCCGATCCTGTGCATCCGCAATCCCATTCTCCGTGATATAGATCGGAAGGCTATATCGCTCTAATTCCTTCAAAACGTAATACAGTCCACGCGGATATACTTCCCACCCCAAATCCGACGTCACCTCATTCGCGTTTTTCTTACGGGCGGGAAATTGCATCCGATTATGAAAGTAGTAGTTAACCCCGATAAAATCGAGATACCCCTTCACCCGATTGAGGAACCACCGATTTATAAACCACGAATGAACAGCGGCGCTGAGTCTGTCCCATGGCGCCGAAGAATACGCCTCAAAATACTGATTGTTTTTAACAAGCCCCACTCGAGCTTCCGGGTCAACCTCATGCAACGCCTGATATGCTTTTTTATGAGCTAATATCTGATTGCGAATCACCCGAAAGACAGCCCGATACGACCGCTTTTGCGGCGACCACGTTCCGGCCCCATACGAAAGATACGTATAAATCAACGGCTCGTTAATCGTCGTCCACAGATCCACCAAAGAATAAAGCTCCTCGGCAACCTTGCGGACAAAGCGGGCAAAACACTTCGGAACCGCTTTATGTTCCCATGTTCCCTTGTCGGCCAGCCACTGCGGCGACGTAAAATGATGCAGCGTCACCATCGTCGTCATCCCCTTTTCCTTCAGATACGCAAGTACTTCCCGATAATGCTCGATCTCCTCTTCATCAAACACGCCCTCTTCCGGCTCAATCCGCGACCACTCAATCGAAAGCCGATGCGCGTTCTGACATAACTCGTCCGCGGCCAAATCAAAATCTTCCCGAAACCTGTGATAGTGTTCACACGCCGCACCGGCAGACTTAAACGCCGACCAATCCGCGTTCTCAATCCCACCTTCCACCTGATACGCCGACGTAGCGCTGCCCCATAAGAAATTTTCAGATTCATATAATTCTTGCATAATATTCGGATATTTACGTTCAAATCACATGCGTGGCTGCTCTCTAATGATTCTACCTTACCACCTCGGCATTTCCAATTCACTCATATGCTCTTCCCAGTGCCGAACAGATGTTTCCGGAGATCTCTGCGTATTGACACAATACCGGCGATTGGGTACGCTTATATGCAATTCGGTTTTTTCCGAACCGCACATTCGGAGGTTTCTATGATACGAATTTTCGGTATTGGTCTTTTAATATTCACCATGAGTTTATGTCTCCCCGGTTTCTTTGCTCACGCCGGTAAAGAGCATTCTCAAGAGGGAGTACATACCTGGTCAAACACCGTTAAACTGGGGTGTTCTCACTTACAAGACGGCGGAAAAAAAGAACCGGTCAGAGACATGCTTTTAAGTGGTGTGTTGGAACAATACTATCCGGTTACGGATACGATCTTAAAGCAAAGTATGAAAGCTGCAAATAAGAACTGTACAAACCCCGAACACAGTCAGTTCATCAAAAACGTTCTAAAAAAACTCTCTTCCCGATCTTAAATCATTTCACACCCTACGCATCACCTCGAAGTGATGCGTATTTTCTATATAAAAAACTCCCCTACGAATCGTAGGAGAGTATATGTACTTTTTTAGGAATAGGCCATTTCCACTTCTGTTATACTACAGGGAACTGAAGCATAAATTTTGTTCCAGGAAAGTCCTTCATCAATCTTTTGCTTCCCATATTTATATCCTTCTACAAATGTATTCCATTCGTGGAACGGACGCATTTTGTATTCGGTAGGGTAAAACA
>JAHEOE010000068.1 GCA_018609785.1 Minisyncoccota bacterium
ATGAGAAAAAGGCGCTTCATAGGAAATTACATTATCCTTCAGACTGATATCGACTGGCGCTCTCCGAAAGTATGCGCTTGGCGTCTTCCAGATCCTCAAATCCTTCTACCTGCACATGCTCGTACTTACCGGGCTCAAGCTTTTTATAATCCTCCATGAACAACTTGATTTCTTTTTTTGTATGCTCGTTAACCGTCTCAATATTGGTAACACTCGCCATACGCGGATCCAGCTTTTCCACCGGAACGGCAATTACTTTATGATCCACACCATCTTCATCACTCATTTTGAGAACGCCCACCGGTCGGACTTTGACTACACAGCCGGGGAATGTCGGTCGCGTAGCTAATACCAAAACATCCAGCGGATCCCCATCTTCACCGCTTGCTTGGGGAACAAATCCATACTCGATAGGGAAGTTAAGCGGCGAATAAAGTGTCCGATCAAGTTTAAAATACTCTTTTTCTTCATCATACTCAAACTTGGAAGTGGAATTCATCGGAATCTCCACCACCGCCAAAAATGCTTCCGGGAACTTGTCTTCTTGAGCAATATCAGTATAGAGGTTCATAAGGTATTTCGTTAGTTTGTCTCAGTCTCTGCTACATCTTCGTCAGTTGCATCTTCGGTTGGTTCTTGCGTTGACGAAGAATCTTCATCCGTGTGGACCTCGCCACCTTCAGTTTCTTCTTCGGAGGATTGCTCGATTTCTTCCGTACCCCCCTCTTCACCTGCGGATGGTTCCTCCGGAACTTCTTCGCCCTCTGACTGCTCTTCTTCAGTATCTTGATCACCGTTAATATCCAAATTATATCCGGTTAACTGCGAAGCCAAACGCACGTTCTGTCCTTTTCCTCCAATAGCCAAAGAAAGTTGATCTTGAGGAACTGTGATATTCGCAAACTGTTCTTCTTCATTAATTTCCATATGAACAATCTCGGCCGGAGAAAGAGCTCGCTGAATAAACACCTCCATGTCCGGACTATATTCAATGATATCAATTTTTTCTCCACCCAATTCATTAATAATAGACTGTACACGACTACCACGTTGTCCCACACAGGCACCGACGGGGTCCAGCCCTTCCTGTTGCGGCTCCACGGCAATCT
The DNA here is from genome assembly GCA_018609785.1 of Minisyncoccota bacterium. GTDB lineage: Bacteria > Patescibacteriota > Minisyncoccia > SW-4-49-11 > SW-4-49-11 > SW-4-49-11. Next base: position 1,110 of record JAHEOE010000068.1, read on the forward strand.
TGGTACGCACCCCCGGAACTCGAGCGATACTTTTAATCACAATCGTGCCGCTAAAAATTTCGGGAACCTCCAAATGGAAAAGCTCACGAATAAATTCAAGACTTTTGCGCGTTACCAATACACTCGGATCGCGCTCTCCTTCTTCAACATTCTTGATATAAAATTTATACCGATTTCCCACTTTATAATTATCCGCGTCAACTTGATCGGACGGGAGTAATAACGCATTTACTTTACCGATGTCTACAAAGACAATTCCGCGTTCAATACGTTGTACGGTCCCCGTCACAATCTCCCCGATCCGATCTTGGTACTCATCAAAGATCACGGAACGTTCGATTTCCCGAATGCGTTGCATAATCACCTGCTTGGCCGTCTGAGCCGCAATTCGTCCGAAATCATCATGAGGATCAAGCTGTTCCACAACCTCCTGTCCGTTTTCGGCATCGGAATTGGCAGACTTCGCATCCGACAAAGCAATATGTTTATCCGGATTAAATCGGTAACGTTTCTGATTTCCTTCTTCGTCGTACTCTTCTTCCCCTTCCGGCGGAATAATGTACCCTTCTTTATCTACTTTGACAATAGTCCGATGTTGGAAAAGTTCAAACGTTCCGGTTTCTTCATTCATATTCACCGTAATAACCTGCCCTTTCGCTCCGTAATCCTTCTTATAGGCGGAAGCAATGGCGGATTCAATAACTTCCACAACCTTTTCACGCGGGATATTCTTTTCTTCGGCGATCTGGGTAATGGCGAACCCTAATTGTCTGATATCAAGCATATGTGATGATGGTTATAGTAGGCCTCTGCGGACTCTCTATTGGTTTTAAGCTTAGCACGGCGTGGCTTTAGCGGTCAATGTTGTATGGAAAAAATTCAAACGTTAGAAACTATCTCAAAATACTATACGCTGATTGCCTTCCCTTATTCCTCCTTTGTTAACTCAACAAAATGTCGCTTTCCTTTCTGAAGAATTACGGAAGAGTCAATCGGTAAAGAGGCATGCGGATCGGTGACCGGTTCTTCATTCACCTTCACCCCTCCTTCGGTAATGACCCGTCGAGCCTCACTCTTGGAGGTCTCAAACATCTCGGCCACCACTTCTACAAGCGACTTTTTCCAATCGATAGGAGAAAGAGAAACCTGCTTTATATCTTCAGGCATCTCCTGTTGAGAATGGACACGCAGAAATTCTTCCCGCACTTTATTGGCGGCGTCTTCGCCATGATACCGCCGCGTCAGCGTTTCCGCGAGTTCCAATTTAATATCGCGCGGATTTTCTCCGGACTCCAGCCGTTGTTCATACTCTGCTATGCGCTGAGTGGAAACCCCCGTCGCCAAACGGAAGTACGAAATAATCAGATCATCATTTAACGTCATGGTTTTCCCAAACATCTCCTCCGCGGAGTCTGTCAGATAAATCGCATTATTATACGTAGAACTCATTTTTCGCCCATCAAGCCCTTCCAGGAGCTCAAACGTCAGGATATCTTGCGGAGAAATATCATGCGCCTTTTGCATTCGTCGTCCGGCCATGAGATTAAAGTACTGATCGTTACCGCCAACCTCAACATCAGCGTTGCATGCCAAACTGTCATACCCTTGCATAAGCGGATACACAAATTCACGCAATGAAATGCGTTGACCGTTATGATACCGCTTGGAAAACGCATCCCGATCCAGCATTTCCGCAACGGAAAAAATATCGGCCAACGAAGTAAACTCTTCAAAACTCAGATGCGCAAGCCATTCACTGTTGTAGTGCACTTCGCATTGATCCACATCTAAAATTTTCCCGATTTGATTAAGATAATCACGCATATTCTCCTGAACTTCCTCTTTGGAAAGCATCGGGCGTTCACTGGTTTTATCCGAAGAATCACCGATCCGCGCCGTAAAATCACCGACGATTAACACAATTCTGTGCCCCAAATCTTGAAATTCCTTCAGCTTCCAGAACGGAACCGCCCAACCGATATGCACCGACCGACTCGTCGGGTCCATACCGAATTTGATACGCAATGTTTCGTTGTTCTGCAACCTCTCTTCCAAATTTTCCCGATCGATGACGTTGGTTACTCCACGAGAAAGCAGTTCTTCAATATCATTTGCCATATATACGTTACCTACGCTTTTGCTCGCACTATATCAAGAATTACCACGTTTGTCATGTCACACTAAGTGAGCGCCCGCTTCAAACTACCTCAATTAATTCAATGTACCATCCTACAAGCTCCTCTTTTTTGAGGTATACATATTCTATGTTCAGGTTTATAATACCTACATATGAAACCTCAAAAAATTCTCATTACCGGAGCAAGACAAGGTATGGCACGCGAATACGCCTTCACTCTGGCCCGACGCGGTCATACCGTATTCGCCACCACGGAAACAGACGAACAAGCGGAGGAACTTCGTAAAGAAGTCACCAATGCCAATCTGGACATCCACGTAGATCGACTTGATATCCGAAATACAGACGACTACCAAAAAGGTACTGAATTCAAACCGGACGTCCTTATTAACAACGCGGCCATCGGAGAATCGGGGCCTCTGGCCGAAATTCCCATGGAACGCGTGAAAGCTAACATGGATACGAACGTATACGGAACACTGGCGCTTACTCAAACCATCGCCCAAGATATGATTCAACGACAGAACGGCCGAATCATCATCATTTCATCTATCGGCGGCAGAATGGTTATCCCTTACCTCGGTCCCTACGCCATGACAAAGTTTGCCCTCGAGGGAGCGGGAGACGCTCTCCGACAGGAGTTGCACCATCACGGAATCACCGTTTCTCTCGTAGAACCGGGAGCTATCGACACCGGCTTTAACGAACGCATGATCGCCACCAAGTACGAATGGTTCGGGGAAGAAAACCTTCTGTATACAGACGGCAAACGAATACGAAATTTCGAACGATTATTAACCGGAGATCAACATCCGCCCCAAAGCGTTACACCGGCTATTATTCACGCCGTAGAATCCCAAAAGCCCAAAGCCAGGTACATTACCCCGTTCTGGCCCTACACCCCGCTCGTCTTCTTTGTAACCAAATTTCTCCCCGATCGAGTCCGTGATTGGCTTATGCGCAAAATGGCAAAATAAAAATGCTCCGGGGGTCGGATTCGAACCGACGGCCACTCGATTAACAGTCGAGCGCTCTACCGCTGAGCTACCCCGGAATATATAAAATCTTTAAGGCACCTTTACTATACCGTACCCGTATACTCATGTCAATCTGTGTATCTCCCTATAAAAAGAAAATTGCAAATGGCATAAAGTACTATTGCAACACATATTAATGACGATAGGTATTGACAAAGCAAATCTCTATATGATACAGTATTTAATGGAGACAAAAATCATCAAGGAGAACATAAATGGAGTTTACTGTCGCCTTTCCAATTGTTATGATAAGTTTGATAGCGATTACCGCTATAGGAGAAAAAGTTTCTTAACATTTCTTCCCCAACTATTTTTAGTTGGGGATTTTATTTGACAAAACACTGCACATTGGTGTAAAATTTACAATATTATAGTTCTTTCAGGAGACCAACCATGGTTGAAATTATTTTTGCTGTAATCCTTATTTTAGGAACATATAATTTAACACAAACCATACAAACCCTGGACAAATGTCAGACCAAGGTTGACCAGGAAAAATCATAATCATTACACCTATCTCCCCATCCGACACCGGATGGGTTATTTTTTTCTGTGACATATGCTATGCTCACCTTAGGAAGATGATAATATACA